>VAWU01000005.1 GCA_005888325.1 Actinomycetota bacterium | reverse complement strand
CGAAGCGTCGAGGCGACCGCTGGCCGGTCGCCACTGCGTCGTCGACCGGCGCCGTTTGAAAGGGCACGGGCCGTGTACCGTCAGGTTGGTGGCCGACGTGATGGACGTTGAGTTGTCCGAGCCCATGACCGACGAGGAGCTCGCCGCGTTCGCACTCGCCGCGGATCCGGACATCGGCGTGGACGACGATGCCGTGTCCCTGTGGCAGCTCATGGGACCCGATCCGGACAGCCTGTTGCCCGAGTGGTACATGCCGTCGCCGGCACCGGGGCTCCGACGGCTGCGCGGCTGGCGACGATGGATCGTTCTCCTCGTCATCGCGTCGTTCCTCCTGATCGAGGCCTACGGGCTGTGCAGCACGTACGGCCGCGTCGTGGCCGCCTGAAGCGACCACACGCACACGCTCGCAGGCAGGCGAGCGCGTGACGGCCTGCCCCTAGCCCTTCGACGGATGCGCGAGCCGGGCGAGAAGGAACGGCAACTGGTGGTCGCGCAGCTGTTGCGACCACCAGTACCACTGGTGGGCCGCGTCGTCCTCCCGGTAGTCCAACTGTGCCGTTCTCCCGACCTGGGCCCGGACGGCGGCAACGAAGTCTCTGTTCGCCCCGAGAAAGACCGCGTCGAGCACTTGGGTCGCGCAGAGCGCGGCCGGATCGGTGCTGGAGCATCGATCGGCGATGTCGAGCACGAGATCGGTTCTCGCGAGCCGCGCGACGAGCTCGATCGGGTGGTTGGCTCGAAACGCAGAGCCGTCGGCATCACGGAGTCCCGAGAACTTCGCTCCGGTGGCATTTGTCACTCCATCCAGGTTGGAGGACATCCCTCCGGCTGCGGCGAAGAGGTTCGCGTGCTTCGCGGCGAACAACATCGCCCCGTAGCCGCCGTTCGACACACCGACGATGGCACGGGCCTTCCGCGCCGCGATCGTACGGAGGTGCCGATCGACGAACGGGACCACCCACTTCGTGACGTACTCCTCGTTGCGCAGGTCACCGTTCACACTGTCGTACCACTGGCCGTTCGCACCGTCGGGCATCACGATGATCGCGGCGCGGTTGCGGTCCTGCGCGATGAGCCCGTCCATCACGGTCGAGATGTGGCCGTACGTCACGCCGTCGGCCTGGTCACCACCTCCGCCGTGAAGGAGATACACGACCGGGTACCGGAATGCACTCGTCGCGTATCCCGGCGGAAGGTACACGCACACTCCCGATGTGAATGCAAGGCCGCCGCTGGGCGTGCGTGGGCCGTCGGGCAGCATCCGGATGACGAGCGACCTCGCGGTCGCGTGCACCCTGTCTCGGCACGCGAGTGAAGGAGGCACGTGGCCCGGAGGGCTCGCCGCGGAAAGACCGGCGCCGCCGTTGTCGAGCGCGACGGGGAGCTCGTCGTGCACTGGTACAGGACGCGGGGCCGCGGAGCGCGCACCAGAAGAGCAACTCCCGAGAGCGAGCGAGATTGCGATGGCCGTCACGATCTGGCGTCTCATCGGGAACGCATCGCGCGTCGAGGTTGCCACGTTCTCCGTCAACCGCGCGCCGGGCGCAACTGCATGCGAGCTCGAGTCGCCGCTCAGCTGACGAGCTTCACCGTGCTGGCCTGCATGCCTTGTTGGCCCTGGTTGAGCTCGAACTGGACGCGCTGGCCTTCCGAGAGCCGGCGGAAGCCCGCGAGCTGGATCTCGCTCTGGTGGACGAAGATGTCGCCACCGCCCAGCTCCGGGACGATGAAGCCGAAGCCCCTCTTGGCGTCGAACCATTTGACGGTGCCCGTCGCGAGGCTCGGGCGTGCCCGTCGTCTCGTGTCGACCTTGCGGCGCGGCGCCTTCGCCTTCGCAATCGCCTGTACGGGCGCCGGCGACGCCGGCGGTACCGACGCAGCTCGCGGCGGGTCTGACCCGGGAGGCGCGTCGAGGCCGGGACTGAGGCCCAGATCACGCTGCAGCGCCTTCACCGCGACGCGGTGCTCGTCGCCGACCAACGTGATCACCGTCCCTGGGGCGCCGGCGCGGCCGGTCCGGCCCGACCGGTGCAGGTAATCCTTGGACTCCGCGGGGGGATCGAAGTGGACGACGCAGAGGACCGCGTCGACGTGGATGCCCCGAGCGGCCACATCGGTGGCCACGAGCGCTTGCACGGAATCGGCGGCGAAGGCGGCGAGCGCGCGCTCACGCTGGGCCTGTGAGCGGCTTCCGTGAATCGCCGCCGCGGTGATGCCGCTGGTGCCGAGCTGGCGGGCCAACCGGTCGGCGCCGTGGCGGGTCCGGCAGAAGACGATCGCGCGTCCGTGGCGAGCAACTGCGGCCGCGGTGAGCTGGATGCGCTCGCCCTTCGGCGCCCGCCAGAAGAGATGAGCGACCTTAGCGTGATCGTCGCCGAGGTCCACGACGTGGCGGCGCGGGGCGCGCTGGTACCGGCGGACGAGAACGTCGACGTCCCCGTCGAGCGTGGCCGAGAACAGCAGCGTCTGCCGGTCCGAACGCGTTGCGTCCAGCAGCCGTTCGACTGCAGGCAGAAAGCCCATGTCGGCCATGCGGTCCGCTTCGTCGACGACGACAGTGGCGACGTCGTCGAGCGCGACGTCGCCGCGCTCGATCAGGTCCTCGAGCCGACCCGGCGTGGCTACGACGATGTTGACGCCGCGCCGCAGAGCCTTGCGCTGCGCGTCGTAGCCGACCCCTCCGTAGACCGCGAGGACGCGACGCGCTTCTGCGGGCCCCAGGAGCAGACCCAGCTCGGTGCTGACCTGCAGCGCCAGCTCGCGAGTGGGCTCCAGGACGAGCGCCACCGGCCGGCGCGACGCGCCACCGATGGCGGACTCGGCGAGGGCGAGCCCGAAGGCGAGAGTCTTGCCGGAACCCGTCGGGGCCCGGCCACAGATGTCGTGGCCCGCGAGCGCGTCCGGCACGACCGCGGCTTGGATCGGAAATGGCGTCGTGATCGAGCGGCGAGCGAGACGCGACACGGCGTCGGCGGGCACGCCGAGATCGGCGAAGGTGACAGACAACGGGCTCCAGTCAGGGGTCAGGCCACCCGAAACGTGGAGCAGCCTCGCCGGCGGTGCGCCAGGCGAACGCCTCAGTGTAGCCGTGACGGGGCACCGACCGCGGTCGCCGTCGACGGCTTCAGCCGGCGGCGAGCTGCATCATCGGGGAACGCACGTTCATGATCGTTCGCCCTCACGCTCCACACCCATTGCGTCGTACAGAAACGAGAGGGTGGTGTCGAGCGTCTCGTCGGTGACCGCCGATGGGTTGACGAGGCGATCGATACCGAGGCCGCCGAACAGAGCCAAGGAGATCTCGGCGAGGTCACGCACCGGGTAGCGCGGGCTCACACCGATGGTCGCGTACTCGTGCTCGATGAGCGCCTGCACCTGCACGCGCGACCGCTGGGCACTCGCCGCCAGCTTCTCCTGCGCCTCGGGGTTGCGTCTCGCGTAGAGCACGAACTCGAGCCAGAGCGTGACGAACTCGTCACCCCAGAACATGTCGCTGCGCAGGATCTCGCGGATGCGCGGGAACTGCTCCGCCGCCTCGTGTGAGCCGGTCTCCAGAATCTCGGTCACGACCGCGAACTGCCGATCGACGCGGTCGTCGAGGAGCTCGAGGAACAGATCGTCCTTGCTCTTGAAGTTCGAGTAGACGGCGCCCTTGGTGAAGCCGGCGGTGGCGGCGACCTCGTCGAGCGTGGAGCCGTGGAACCCGTTGCGGGCAAAGACGATCGCGGCGGCGTCCAGCAGGTGCTGCCGCGTCATGGCGCGTCGTCGCTCGGCCGTGAGGGGCTCGAAGGTCATCCCGAGAACACCTTGACATACCTACAGGTAGGGCGAATACTCATCAGTATGCAGGCGACCGCTCGGGATCTCAAGGACTAGAGGGTACCGGGTGGATCGTCCGGCCGCGCTGGCATGGCTCGCCCGACGCCAGGTCTGGGAGGACCGCCTCCGCGAGCTCGAGGCACCCGGCAGCGCACCCAGCCGGCTGCTCGACCGCATCCGTCCGAAGGCGGACGCCAACCCGGGCCGCGCCGTCCGCGAGCACGCCCCCGTGAAGTGGGCCAGCTGACGTGACGCCCGAACCCGGCACCGGACCCGCGGCGTTCGATCCCTTCGAGCTGCCCGACACGATCCAGCTCTGGACCGCCGACGATCCCTACCCGTACCTGGCGGCCGCCCGCCGGGACGGTCCCGTGCGGCGCGAGTGGCCACTCCCGGTCGACATCGGAACCGTCGACGAGGGAAGCGACCCGTGGTTCAACGTGCTCGGCCACGACGAGGTGATGGCGGTGCTGCGCGACGACGAGACGTACTCGTCGACCGTCCTCGCCGAGATGATGGGCCCGATGCTCGGCCACACGATGATCGCGATGGACGACCCCGAGCACCGGGCCCATCGTGCCCTCGTCGCGCCGGCGTTCCGTCCGAAGTTGCTGGCCCGTTGGGAGCACGATCTCGTGCGACGGGTCATCGACGAGCTCATCGACTCGTTCGCGCCGCTCGGTCGAGCCGATCTCGTCCGCCGGCTGACCTTTGCGTTTCCCGTGCGCGTGATCGCCCGCATCCTCGGACTTCCCGAGCGCGACTCACAACAGTTCCAGCGCTGGTCGATCGAGCTGATCAGCATCATCGTCAACTGGGATCGTGGCATCGCCGCGTCGAACGCGCTTCGCGACTACTTCGCGGCGCGCGTTGCGGAACGCCGCGACCAACCGCGCGACGATCTCATCAGTGAGCTCGTCGACACCGAGGTCGACGGTCAACGGCTCTCTGACGAGGAGATCTTCGCCTTCCTCCGGCTGCTGCTCCCGGCCGGGGTGGAGACGACGTACCGGTCCTTCGGCAACCTGCTCTTCGCGTTGCTCACCCATCCCGACCAACTCGAGGAAGTCACCCGGAAGCCCGAGCTGCGTGCCGCCGCGATCGAGGAGGGGCTGCGCTGGGAGCCGCCGCTGGTGATGATCCCGCGCCAATGCGTTCGGGGTGCGCGCTTGGGCGGGGTCGACATCCCGGCCGGCGGAGGGCTGAACGTCTTCATCGGATCCGCGAACCGCGACGCGGGCCGCTACGTGGAGCCCGACCGCTTCGACATCCACCGGACGCCGCTGCCACACGCGTCCTTCGGATCGGGACCGCACATGTGCCTCGGCATGCACCTCGCTCGCATGGAGACCCGCGTCGCGCTCGACGCGGTGCTCGAACGATTGCACGATCTTCGCCTCGATCCCGAAGCGCCCCGGCCCGCGATCGTCGGGAGCGTGTTCCGATCGCCCGACGCCCTCCCGGTCTGCTTCAACGCCTGATCCGGGTCATCGCGTCGGGAACACGTCGACCCAGATCCGCCGGCCTTCTTCGACGATGCCACGGGTCTGGGTGCTCGGCCGGAGCTGTGGCCGACCCCGCACGTCCATCCAGGCCCGCTCGGACGTGGACGACGTGAGGCGGTGAAGCACGGCGTGTTCCGGGTCGAAGGCCGTCGCGCCCGCGGGCATGACCGCGATCCCGACCGCGGCGCCACCGGGCGCGGGCGTGAACGGCGCCCGCGGCCCGCTGCAGGCGATGCCACCGTCGCCCATCGGGCTGCGATGGAACGTGCCGTCCGCGTAGACGTAGCGGCCGACGCGCACGGTCGCGTCCCGCGGCGCGGGTAGCAGCCGGAGGAGCGCGTCGTCGATTGCGTCGCCGGTGTTCTCGGCCGCGGCCTCGCCGTCGTCGGGATGGGTGCACCCGAAGCGGTCGCGGTCACCGGGATCGTTGGCGAGGTGCGCCGGAGTCGGGACGTCGACCGCATTCGACGCAGGGAACATGTAGCCGAGCATGTCGTCGCCGAGCCCGGCGATGAACCGCCATGGTGCAGAGAGGCGCGCCATCACCCAGCCGTGGACGGGCCCGAGCGCGGGGCGCGCGAGCTGGTTCGGCCCCGCGAAGCTGTGGATGTAGGTGAACGGGAACACTTCGCCCGGCGCGGTCACGAACTGACCGTCACCGATCGAGAACCAGCCCACGACCGAGTGCACCTCGTCGCCGTCCTGCGCCCCGTTCGGCGCCCGCGGGACGGGCTGGCCGTTCTGGAAGACGTGCTTGTAGGCGAAGATCCCGATGTTCCCCGCCAGGTGGAACAGCTGGTTGTCGAGGTGCACGACGACCGTCGTGGGCGCGAACGCGACGTCGTCCGACCGCGATTGGGCGCCGGACTCGAGCGCGCGGGACGCCCAGGCGGCGATGCGCTCGCCTCGGACGCGTGTCGAGCGCTGGTACCCGTACGGGACTGTCGTTCCCGCGGTGTCGTAGATCGTGCGGCAGCCGCCGTTCCCGTTGGACTCGTGCTCGGCAACGGGTTGGAACGATCGCGGCGTGTCGAACACCTGGGGCATCTCCACCGAGCCGACCGCTCCCGCCATGGTGAGCACGACGCCGCCGCCCGCAGCGGCGAGCGCGGCGCGCGTGAAGTGTGGCCAGTCCGCCGAGAGGTGCAGGCGATCCTGGCTGTCGTCGGAGAAGCCGAGCTCCTCGGCGTGAATGCCGTAATTCACCAGGGTGAACACCGCGTCGCCGTGACGGTCGACGGCCTGCATCGCGCCGATCTGCTCGTCGGCGACGTAGGGATACGACGACCAGCACGGCACGAGGTCGTCGGGATGGATCGCGCCGTACCGGATCGACGCGGGTTGCAGCCGCCGGTCGGCCCGCTCGACGACGTCAGCGACGCGGGCGACCATGAACTCCACGTAGAACGGGTCGACGCCCGACGTGAACTCGTTAGGCCCGGAGATGCCGATCGTGTCCGGCGCGGACTCGTCGTGGGTCGAGGTGAAGAACGAGGCGTCGAGATCGGTGACGCCGTCCGCGCGGATCTTCTGACGCACGAGGTCCCAGATCTCGTCGAACACACCTTCGTTGTCGACGGTCGTCACCGCGACGCGCTTTCCTTCGTGAGCCACGACGAACGTCTCCGCGCCGAGCCGATCGAGCACAGTGGTGGGTTGGCGGTTGCAGCAGTTGCCTCCACCCAGATAGATGCCGTCCCACCGCCCGTCCGGTGCCCGGACCCCTCCGTTCGCCGTCGGAGTCGGACAGTCGAGGAACGGCTCGCCCACATCGAAGCGGCCGTTTCCGTTCGTGTCGCGGTATGGCTCCTCCAGCGCGAACCGGTGTGGGCCGTCGAACGTATGGGCGGCGTCGCAGTTGGCCGGATCGGCGGCCGCGCCCGTCGCGAGCGGGGGTGTGATGTCGCCCTCCGCCGCACCCACGAGGAAGGGCGCGGGTTCTTCGTCGGACGAGTGCGCGCCGGCTGCGATCCCTGCACCGCCCGTCGTCGCGATGAGGGCCACGATCACGAACAGCCGAATAGAGCGGTGCACGGCGTCCTCCCCCCGTCAGTGCTGCGATCGTACGCGGACGATCGCTTCGCCGTCGCTCGAATGGTCCCGCTACTGTCGGGCCATGACCGATGGCATCGTCGCGGAGACGATCACGATGACCGGCAACGGTGGTGACGAGATCGAGGCGTACCTCGCTCATCCGCTCGACGGCGACGACCGGCCCGGCGTCGTGGTGCTCCACCACATGCCGGGCTATGACCGCGCCACGAAAGAGATCGTCCGCACGTTCGCCGTCTACGGCTACGTCGCCCTGATGCCGAACCTCTTTCACCGCTACGCACCGGGGGCGAAGGCAGATGACGCGGCCGCGGCCGCACGCGACGCCGGTGGCGTGCCCGACGAACAGTGCCTCGGCGATGTGCAGGGTGCGATCGAGGTCCTACGACGGCGGCCCGAGTCGAACGGGAAGGTCGGCGTGATCGGCTACTGCTCCGGCGGGCGCCAAGCCTTCCTGGTCGCGTGCACGCTCGACGTCGATGCAGCCGTCGACTGCTACGGCGGACGGGCGAACGTCGATCTCGCTCCGGAGCTGCGCTGCCCGCTTCTCGGGCTCTTCGGCGCCGACGACCAGAGCCCGTCACCCGACGACGTCGCCGCGATGGCGAAGGCGCTCGAGGCCAACGGCAAGACCTTCGACTTCCATTCCTACGAGGGCGCCGGCCACGCGTTCTTCTCTGTCGACCGCCCCTCCTACCGGCTCGACGCGGCAAGAGACGGATGGAAGCAGATCTGGGCGTTCTACGACAGGCATTTGAAGGGGACGTGACATGTGCACGTACGCAACCTCTACTGCCGAGGTGACGGGCAGCGGCTACCGCGGTGACGAATGGTTCCCCGTCGACCGGGCGGTCGTGTACTTCGACCATCCGCAGGACGCGCCGCTCGACCACGCGCTGTGCATCGACGTGTGGGGCGGGCGTGAGCGGGTGGCGGTCGAGCTCGACGCCGCGTCCGCCCGCCGCCTGGCCGAGACGATCCTCGCCACCCTCCAGCGCGACGAGGTCACGCTCCTCATCTGACCGCGGAAACAGCCGGCTTCACGAGGCGAAGTCGGGGGTCGCGGAGCGCGCCTCGTCGCTACGGCCCTTGGGCTCCTCCCACTCCTCCTGGCGGCCGAGGGCGGTGAGGTCGAGGAAGTAGTACGAGCCGCCGGTGGACTCGAGCCCGCGTGCGTACTGCGCGTACGTGTGGAACACCCGGCCATCGGACTGCAGGAAGCAGCTGCGACCCGGCATCTCGAAGGGCTGCTCGGCGTCGAAGAAGTCCGAACCCGAGGCTTCGAACTCGGCCTTCGTCCGGTAGTTGTACTCAGGGGGAGCGACGGCCTGGTCGATCGTGACGCCGAAGTCGTAGTTGAAGTCGGTGCCGTACGACGAGTACCAGGGGATGTCCCATCCCCTCTTCTCCTTCCACCGCTCGAGCTTCTCGAGCGGGGCACGCGAGACCATGGCGTAGCTCGTGTCTCGCGTGTGGAGATGCTCGAGGAACCCAGCGGAGAGCTCATCGGTGCCGGCGGTGCAGCTCGAACAGCCGTCCTCCCATTCGGGGTCGAACATGAAGTGGTAGACGATCAGCTGCCGGCGCCCCTCGAACATGTCGACGAGCCGCACCTGGCCGGTGGGTCCGTCGAACACGTAGTCCTTCGTGATCTCGACCATCGGCAGGTTGCGTCGCTCGGTGTTGAGTGCGTCGCGCTGTCTGGTCAGGTTCTTCTCCTTGGCCAGCAGCCCCTTGCGGGCGGCCAGCCACTCATCTCGGGTGGCGATCCTGGGAAGACTCATGTCGTTCCTTTCCTCGGGACTCCGGGAGCGGAGGTCGAGCCGGTCACCGACGTCCACGGTATGACGATGCCGAGCGGGCGAACTCATCGCGATTCGGTCCGGACGGGGTGGCATCGCCCGGCACCGATGAGTTCTGGCGGCCGGCGCGGTCCTGAACAGATGATGAAGACGATTGTCGTGCGTTATCAGGTCAAGCCCAACCGAGCCGACGAGAACCAGCAGTTGATCGAAGCGGTGTTCGCCCAGCTCGACGAGCGCGAGCCGGAGGGGTTCACCTACAAGGTCTTTCGGCTCGAGGACGGCGTGAGCTTCATCCACGTGGTGATCGAGCACGACGTCGACCACGCTGACTCGCTGCAGGCGGTGCCCGCCTTTCAAGCCTTCGTGGCCGACATCGCCGACCGCTGTGACGTCCCCCCGGTGGCGATGGGAGCAACCGTCGTCGGCGGCTACCGCTGACCCGCAGCGAGAGGATGGGGCGCATGGGACGAGGGGTGACGACCGAGGGGAAGGCGGGGCTGCACGCGGCCCTGGCCGCGCACGTGGGGTCCGGTGCGATGCCCGGGCTCGTCGCGCTGGTGCGGTGCGGCGACGACGTGCACGTGGAGGCCATCGGCCACAAGGACTTCGGCGACGCCGAGCCCATCGGCCTCGATGCCATCTTCCGCATCGCCTCGATCACCAAGCCCATGACCGCCGCCACGCTCATGCTGCTCGTCGAGGACGGGATGGTGGGGCTGGACGACATCGTCGACGGATGGCTCCCGGAGCTGTGCGATCGCCGCGTGCTCCGCTCGATCGACGCCGAGCTCGACGACACCGTGCCCGCGGCCCGGCCGATCACGGTCGAGGACGTGCTCTCGTTCCGCCTCGGCTACGGATCGATCATGGCGCCGCCCGGCACCTACCCGATCCAGCGGGCGGAGGCGGCCCTCGACCTCAAGACCTTCTCGGCGCCGTGGCCGCCGCCGGAGCTGACGCCCGACCAGTGGATCGCCTCCCTCGGCTCGCTCCCGCTCCTTCACCAGCCCGGCGCCCAGTGGATGTACAACACCGGCGCCGAGGTGGCGGGCGTGCTCATCGAGCGGATCGCGGGCGCGCCGCTCGACGACGTGATGCGGGAGCGCCTGTTCGAGCCGCTCGACATGGTCGACACCGGCTTCTTCGTGCCGGCCGACAAGCGTCACCGGTTCACGACCCAGTACGCGCCCGACCCCGAGACCGGTGCGCTCGGGCTGCTCGACCCGGTCGAAGGATGGTGGGCCGCCGCGCCGAAGATGCCCAACGGCGCCGGGTGGCTGGTGTCGACGGTCGACGACGTGGCCGCGTTCGCGGCGATGATGGCGGCCGGCGGCGGCGAGCTGCTGTCGGCGGAGACGATGCGGCTCATGATCACCGACCGGACCACGGCTGTCGACCGGGCCGCCAACACCGTCTTCCTGGGCGGCCACAGCGGCTGGGGCCTCGGGATGGCGGTCCCGGCTGCCGATGGCGCGTCGGGCGTCCCCGGCGGCTACGGCTGGGACGGGGGCACCGGCACGAGCTGGCGGAACGACCCGGCGACGGGGCTCACCGGGATCCTCCTCACCCAGCGGGCGATGACGTCCCCCGAGCCGCCCGCGGTCTTCGACGACTTCTGGCGCCACGCGTACGCCGCCATCGCCGACTGACGCACGCGCTGCCGTCGCGGCGTCGGGTCAGGGCCGGCGGCCCGTGAAGGCGATGAGTCGGGTCTGCTCGTCGGCGTCGGCCGGCACCTCGACCTTCGGGCCGTACTGACCGCTGGCGCGGAGCACGTCGTCGAGGGGCTCCATGCCGCGGAGCATGCGGCTGACCTCGTCCGGGTCGAGGGTCTCGTCGAGGCCCGTCGCGCGCGCGAGGTCCCACGTGTGGACCACGACGTCGCCCAGGAAGAACATGCCGATGGCGTCGCCCAGCGTATGGGTGCCGGCGCGGGGGTGGTCGATCTCGGACGCGGCCGCCGCCGGATCGTCGAGCAGCGCCTGGATACCGTCGCTCATGGTCGTCCAGGCGCCGACGGGGTCGTCGTCGACCGAGGGCCCGCTCGGGAGCTGCGGCCCTCCCGCCGACGCGAGGAACGATGGCATCCAGTCGACCATGTGGCGCACGACGTCGCGGGCGACCCATCCGTCGCACGGCGCCGGCCTCTCCCACCCGCCGGCGGGCACCTCGTGGGCCCGCCGGGTGAAGCGCCTTGCCACCCGTCGATAGCGGTCAGCTGTGTCGCTCATAGTTCGCTCCGTCTCCGTCGAAGGTAGCCGTCACGACGTCTGACGATCGCCGGAGCGGGAACTCATCGATGCTCGTCTCGACGGATCATCGGCGCTTCCACCGCGTGACGTGCCCGCAGCTCTGCATCCCACTCACCGCTGCAGTACCCCACGGCCTCGATGATGCGTCCGCCCTCCATCTCGCAGAGCCAGAGGCGGCGCGCGGTGAGGTCCTGACCATCGACCTGTTGGTGCTCCTCGTGCTCGGTCACGAACCCCGTCACGGTCGGAACCGTGCGCAGAACGTCGATCCGGACGTCACCCTCGTTGATCTGCTCGAGCTGCGCCGAAAACGCCTCGGGGCCTTGCAGCTGCATCCGCCACACGGGCATGTTCAGGTCGAAGAAGACGTCAGGGGAGAAGACGTCCGTGGCGGAGTCAGGGTTCTCGAAGACCCCGGCGAAGCGCCGGCTGAGTAGCTGCACCGCGCTGAGGTCCGTCGCTGTGTCTGCCTGTGGGTTCGTCATGACGCCAGCTGCTCCATCACACCCGCTGCGTCCACGACGCCCCAGCGCTCGACGATCTTGCCGTTCGCCAGCCGCCAGATCTCGATGCCCCGAACCTGGAGCTGCTTGCCGGTGGCGGGCACTCCCAGGAACTCGCCGGTATGGGTTCCCTGGAAGACCCAGTTCTCGATGACCGTGTCGCCGACGGCCAGGAACTCGTCGCGCAGCGTGCTGCGGTTCGAGAGGCCGTTGACCACCATCTGGCACGTGTGCCGCTGGCCTTCGCGGCCCTGGCCCTGCCCGGGCATGGGGTCGTGGTCGATGCACTCGTCGGCTACGACCTCGTCGACGACGTCGATCTCGCCGCCGACGAAGCCTACCTGGGTGAGTCGACGCACGGCGGTGATGTTCGCTTCGGACATTTCCGTCCTCCTTGTTGTGTCGTGAGAACGGTACGGGTGAGGCCCGGGTCACCACATCGGGAGAATCATCCAAACCCGCGCGTCACCCCGATGGGTACTTTTGTGTAGGGCGCTCAGACCAGGTCGTGCTCATACGCGTACGCCGTGGCCGCCGACCTCGACGACAACCCCAGCTTGGTGAAGATGTTGCTCACATGGCGAGCCACCGTCTTCTCGCTGATGAACAGGTCGTCGGCGATCGCCCGGTTGGTCTTCCCGGTCGCCACCGATGCGAGCACCTGCACCTCGCGCGCGGTCAGGCCGCCTGCGGCCCGAGCCGACGCGATCCCGCACAGCTCTTCCACCCGGACGAGCTCCGGCGCCGCGTCGAGCTGCAGGAACGCCGACCGGGCGGCATCGAGCTCCATCTCCGCGCTGTCGTCGTCGCCCAGCGCCCGACACGCGAGACCGATCAGGACACGGACACGGGTCGCTTCGTAGGGGGCGTCGAGCGTGCGCCAACCGGTCCACGCCTGGCGCAACGCGCCGAGCGCGGCACGTGCATCCCCCTCCGCGAGCAGGACCGCGCCCACGCAGCGCGCCGCCAGCGCGCGCAAGAACGGCGCGTCCATCTCGGCGGCGATGCTCGACAGCTCGTCGGCAGCGACGCGCGCCGCCGAGGTATCGCCGGCCTCCAGGACGATCTCAACGTAAGGGCCGAGCACGCGGGCCCGTGCGACGGGATCCTGGGCTTCGTCGAGCACGCGACGGATCGCGGCGTCCGCCGCACCGACCTGGCCCTGGGCCAGCCGCAGCAGTGCCAGGCCGGGTTGCGGCTCGCGTCCCAGCTCGTTGGCCCGACGGTAGGCCGCCTCCGCCTCGTCGAACTCGCCGCGGAGCCGATGCAGCTCGGCGCACTGGTAGAAGGCGGCGCCGATGGCCGGCTCATCGGTGAGTCGCTCACAGGCGCGCACCGCTTCTTCGATGGCGTCGGGCCAGGTGCCGTGCAGCAGCATGATCTCGGAACGATGCACGAGGCACTGCCCGCGGTAGAGCACCAGATCGGGTTGCGATTCGCACCAGTGGCTCAGCGCTGCCGTCCACTCGTGCACGCGTCGCAGGTCGAACAGCTCCTGGCATGCCTCGATGACCGTGCAGTACACGTCGCCGACCGCGATCGGCGACACCTCCCGAGCGGTGACCGCGACCATGGCCTCGTCGAGCAGCGCCACCCCCTCGGCGATGTCCCCCATGTAGATCAGGCACCGGCCCACCCCCACCCGGGCGAGCGTCACCAGCTCCGGATCACCGAAGCGGTCGCCGATCTTGGCCGCTTCGGTGAACGCAGCATGGGCGACCGCGCCGTCACCTGCGAAGATGGCGCGCAGCGCGACCGAGTAACGCAGATAGCCCTGCTCCACGCAGTCGACGCCGCCGTCATCGAGGAGGCGCTGCGCACGGTCGACCCACCCGCCGCCGCGGGCCACGTCGCCCTTGTTCAACAGGCCGAACGACAACCAGAACGCGCAGCGAGCGGCCCGAGCCGCGTCGCCCAACCGGGCGCACTCGTGGTGCGCTCGCGTCCAGACCTCAACGCTGTCCTCGTCCCTCCCGACCAGGTAGCGGCCACCGCCAGACGCTCGAGATCCTCCAGACCCAGCGGATCCTCGGCATCTGCCGCGAACAACTGCGCGCACACATCTCCCCATGCGCCCCGCTCGAACGCCTCCCGGGCCCGATCGCTGGCATCGATCACCGCATCAGTCTCGCCGACGCGCGGACATTTGGGGCCGGACGCCGGACCCTCTACTGCGAACGGCGGTGCACGCTCAGTCGCGCCGGGAGTTGGCGAGAACGGCGCCGTTGCGGAACACGGAGATGGGACCATCGTCGCTCACCGCGATCACGGTGGCGAGCGGGTCGTCGTGGCTGTAGCGCCGGGCGGACGTGTGGCGCGTGCCCCTGAGCGATTCGACGGTCTGTTCGGCGACGTCGCTCGGCACGAGCCGCACGCCGAGTTGGCGGAGCACGCCGTCGGCGTCGAAGACGGCGGCGCCGTCGACCTGGGCGAGGGCGTGGCGCAGCGGGGCGAGATGGCTGACCACGCGGATCCGCAGGGGCGGCGGGATCGGAAGCCGCTCTTCGACGCTGGGACCGGAATCGCCATCCGGTCGATAGATGAGGAGTGCGCCGATGCGCATCGACCCGAGATCGTGGATCGCAAATGTCAGCATGGCCTCGATGACCGCGGCGTCACCGTGCGCCGAGTGCGTGATGACGGCATCGGTCCAGCTGCTCACCGGCGGCTCGTGATGCCACCTGAAGCCCTCCCAGCGAAGGACACCGAAGCTCCCGACCAGCCGCACCGCACCGGCGAGATGTCGCTGCACGATCGTCGCGTCGAGCACGCGGGCGAGTACCACGAGGTCGCGCTCGGAGCCCGCGGGCCGGTCGAAGATCATCCACTCGTTCGAGCCGTCGGTGCGCCGCAGCAGCCAGCTGGACAGTCCATCGGCAAACCGGCGGGCCGCGGGCAGGGGCTGCCTGTCCGCCGGTCCTCGTGTGATGTCGAGCTGCGTGCCCGACTCCCATGTGCCTGGATCGGAACGGGGTTCGAGGATCGTGCCGCTGCTCACGACCCGTCGCTCGTGGACCTCCGGGCGCAACGCGTGATCGATCTCCTCGACCAACAGGGTGCGGAAGGCGTCGGTTCCCTCGACGACCAGTCCGCTTTCCTCGAGCTCCTCCGCAAGTCGTCGTCGCCGCCCGACTCCCGGCTCAGGCATCGATGCGACGCTAGCGCCAGTCCCGCCCCGAGATGATGGTCGCTCCGAAGGATGGGCCCTGCGCGCCCGGACCATAGTGACTACTATGAAGGGCGGAGCCGTGGCCACGAGGAGGCTCGCCGAGAAGATGGCTGGTGTGCTGGACGGGATCCGCGTCGTGGATGTCTCGCACGGGGTGGCGGGCCCGATGACCACGATGATGTTGGCGGACAACGGTGCCGACGTGGTGCGCGTCGAACGTGGCCGCGACGAGCCCGCGGCCGGACAGACCGGCTTGCGGGTGTGGAACCGGGGGAAACGCAGTGTCGAGATCGACCTCGAATCCGGCGCGGGCCAGGACGCGCTGGCGACGTTGCTGCGTGCGGCCGACGTGGTCGTGCACACCCCCTCTGGCATCGAATCCCACGCGGTCCGCGCGATCGTGGCCGCTGCCACGGTTGAGAACCCTCGGCTGATCGTTTGCAGCATCAGCGGGTACGGCGATCACCCGCTCCACCGTGATCGGCCGGACCTCGACGGGTTGGTCGCGGCGCGCACCGGTTTGCTGTTCGACCAGAAGGGTCGCCGAGGCACGCCGATGGAGTTCATCAGCGGGCGCCCCGGGCCGCTGCCCGAGCTGGACGCGAGCGAAGGGCTCGTGCGCGGCGCTGACCGGCCGGGTCCGGTGTTCCCGCGCACGCCGTGGCCGAGCATCGGGGCGACCTACCTGGCCACCCTCGGAGTGATGGCGGCGTTGCGAGCGCGCGAGCTCACCGGTCGAGGCCAGGTGGTCGAGACGTCGTTGCTGCGGGGCGCGTTGGCGGCGACGTGCCTGAACTGGCAGCGGGTCGAGGATCCCGACGCGCCGTTGTACTGGATGTGGCCGGCCGACGCGCGCTCGATCGAGGGACTCTACGAGTGCGCCGACGGACGATGGGTGCACCACTGGACCGTGCGCCCGAGCTGGGTGCTGTCCTCGGCCGAAGGGGACGACCTCGTGGTCGCCGGCAGCGACGGCTTGTACCGGGATGATCCTGATCGGATCTCGATGGAACCGGACGGCCTGCTCGTCGGGACGTTCCTGCACCCGCAGCTGGCGGAGGCGTTCAAGAAGTTCCCCTCGGCCGACTGGGTCGCGGCCGGCGACGCGGCGCAGATGGGCGTGGCGCTCGTGCGCTCGCCGGCCCAGGCGCTGGCCGACGAGGCGTTCCTTGCCGACGGGTGTGTCGTCGAGGTGGTCGATCCCGAGCTGGGCTCGATCCGCCTTTGCGGCCCGCTGCTCGAGCTCTCCGACGCGCCGGGTGCGGTGCGAGCGCCGGCGCCGCGTCGCGGGCAGCACACGGCCGAGGTGCTGGCCGAAGCCGCCTGGGCGCCCGCGCCGGCTCCAACGGGCGCGGGGGCGACGCTTGCGCATCCGCTGACCGGGGTGCGCGTCATCGACCTCGGTCTCGGTGTCGCCGGCCCGTTCGCAGGGCGGATGCTCGCGGACCTGGGTGCGGACGTGGTCAAGGTGAACGCCAAGCACGACGTCTACTGGTGCGGCACGCACATGGGCCTCGGGACCAATCGGGGCAAACGAAGCATCGCCCTCGACCTGAAGCACGAGTCGGGTCGAGCGATCCTCGAGCGTCTCATCGAGAGCAGCGATGTCGTGACGATGAACTGGCGACCGGGCGCGGCCGCTCGGCTCGGCCTCGACTACGAGACGCTCACGGCCAAGTACCCGAAGCTCGTCTACTGCAGCTCTCGCGGTTACGAGCGCGGGCCCCGGTCGGACCTGCCCGGCACCGACCAGACCGCGGCGGCGCTCACGGGGACCGAGTGGGAGGACGGGGCGTGCGATGCGGGGAACCCTCCGCTGTGGAGCCGGTCGAACATGGGCGACACCGGCAACGCGCTGCTGTCGGCGATCGCCATCACGGCCGCGCTCTACCATCGCGACCGGACCGGGCGCGGGCAGCAGGTGGGCACGTCGATCGTCAACGCCGGGCTGCTCCACACGTCCTACGCCTGGATCCACGCGGACGGCACGCCGTCGGACTGGGGTCACGTGGACGGTGGTCAGCACGGTTTGTCGTGCTGGTACCGGCTCTTCGAGTGCGCGGAGGGAACGTGGATCTTCCTCGCCGCGCTCGACGCCGTCGAACAGGCCACCACCCTGGCCGCGCTGGGCGCGGACGCGGAGGTGCGCGACGATCCCGACGCGCTCACCGCCGCCTTGGAGCACGGGTTTCGGACGCGCTCGGCGGCTGAGTGGTTCGCCTTGCTCGACGCGGCGTCGGTGCCGGTGGAGGTCGTCGATGAGGAGTTCTGCCGGAACGTCTTCGACGATCCTCATGCGCGCGCCGACGAGCTCATCGCCGAGACGTCGTCGGGCGCGGTGGGCCGCTTCGAGGATCCGGGCCTCCTCGTCCGCTTCAGCGAGACGCCGGGTGTGATCCAGCGGGGTCCGAGCATGTGCGGCGAGCACAGCCGGGACCTTTTGGTGGAGCTCGGCTACGCCGACGGGGAGATCGATGCGTTCGTCGAGGGGGGCGCCATCCTGGACGCGCCGGTCGTGAAAGAATGAGCGGGCCGCTGGAGGAGCTGCTGGCGCGCGTGCCGCGCGATGCCGTCGACGACGACCAGTGGAGCGATTCCACTCCTCGATCGTGCGGGGCCTGCCGAAGGTCGCGATCAGCGCGAGTGGCGGCTGACATGCCGCCGCTTTGGCCAACCGGCGGCTTCATCGAGGTAGGAGCCGATCATGTGGGAGAGCAGCCGGCGCTGCTCGCCCACCCGAGTCTTCTTCGCACCAACGGCGTCGTAACCCATCGTGCCCCGCAGCTGCTGGCTCAGCGCGAAGCCGCGCAGCGCGAGGAACACCGTTGCGGCGAGATCGGGGTCATCCGCCACGGGATCGAGGGCTTCGCCGATCAGCCGCCGCAAGTGCTGGTTGGAGCGCTCGGCCACCGAGCGCATCGTACGTCGCACGTCGGTGCTCGTGTGCGGGTCGTGATCCATGTTCAGGAGGATCTGTAGGTAGGCGAGGTAGCGCGGTGTCCCGTAGTGCTCGGCTAGAAGCGACAGCAGCTCGTCGACGCGAGCTGTCGCCGTCGCACCTTCGATGGCCGCGCCCGCGACGAGGTCGACGAATCGGTTCGCGCCGTCCTCGAGCACGGCGAGCAGCAGCGCTTCCCGCGTGCCGAAGTGGTGCTGGATCACGCCCCATGTCACCCCGGCTCGACGGGCGATCTCATTGCTGCTCGCCCGGTAGAAGCCACGCTCCAGGATCGACGCCACGGCCGCTTCGAGCACCCGCTCCCGTGTTGCGACGTCGACCTCGCGCCGCATGGCTCTCGCCCGCGGGGAGCCGGCCTTCGTTGACTGCACCACAGCTCGCATGCTAGTCTTCCATAGTAGTCACTATGGCGCTCGAACTTGCGCCAAGGAGGTGAGCACGTGCGACTGGTTTCGGCGGGACTCCCACGTGCGCATCGCGCCCGAGCAGATCAACGCCAACCACGTCTACGGCATCTGAACACAACCAGCCGCGCGGTTCAGCGCTTACGACAGACGTAGTACACGTTGAGGATGTCCTCCGGCACCCGCGTGGTCTCCACCGAGGTGAAGCCGGCCTCGCGGAACATCTCGGTGGCCTTCTGCTCGCCCCACATGGTGCCGAGACCGGCGCCGTCGAGCGCGAGCGACACGGTCATGCAGTGGAAGGTAGACACCGAGTAGAGCATCGGCGCCATCGGATGCTCGAGGTTCTCATCCACGTTGCTCGAGCCGGCGACATCGACACACAGGAACACACCGTCGGGCGCGAGCGCGTCGGCGATTCCCTTGAGGACGACGTCGGGCTTGGCCTGGTCGTGCACCGCGTCGAAGACGGTGATGAAGTCGTACTGCCTTGTTCCGTCGAGCGTCGCCGCGTCCTTCACCTCGAAGGTGGCATTGGCCAGACCCAGCTCGGCCGCCTCCTTTCGCGCCGCGGCGATGGCTCCCCCGGAGAAGTCGAGGCCGTTGAAGCGGCTGTTCGGGAACTCCTTGGCCATGAGGTTGATCGCGTGGCCTTGACCGCAACCGACGTCGCACACGTCGATCCCCTCCCGCAGCCGGTCGATGAGGCCGTCGACGAGCGCGAGCTCGCCGCCGATGAGCGCGGCGTCATGGACCTCCGCGCTCATCT
>VAWU01000004.1 GCA_005888325.1 Actinomycetota bacterium | reverse complement strand
GTCGTTCCCGGCTGAGCGCTCCGGCTACGCGGCGCTGCACAGGTGGTTCGAGAGCTTCGGTGAGCTCGCTCGCGTCGGAGTCGAGGGAACGGGCGCCTATGGCGCGGGGTTGGCTCGACACCTGTGGGCTGTCGGGGTCGAGGTGATCGAGGTCGATCGCCCCAACCGCCAGGAGCGACGACGGGCGGGCAAGTCCGACACCCTCGACGCGGTCGAGGCGGCTCGGGCGGCGTTGTCGGGTGGCGCGCGCGGCCGAGCCAAAACCAAGGTCGGCAACGTGGAGGCGATCCGGGCACTGCTCGTGGCGAAGCGCTCCGCCCGCTCGAGCCGGATCATGACCCGCAACCAGCTCCGCCACCTGTGCGTCGCCGCCCCCGATGAGCTGCGGGAACGGCTCGCCCGGCTCAGCCGGGCTGAGCTGATCACGCAGGCCGCCGCCCCCGATCGTGGTTTGCGTGATCTCCCAGCCTTGCTTCGCGCGCGCGTCGAGTTCACCCCGGCGAATCAGGCTCGTCAGATGCCGCACCGGCATGAGAACAGGTGACCTGGGTATCTCTAGGTCAATGGCACGGGTGTTGGCGAGCACGGACGGCAGCGAGGCGGACGCCGACCTTCTGGCTAGGACAGTCGGCCTGTTGGGGCGCGACCACGGGTTCATCGTGTTGCGAGTCGTCGAGGTGCCGGTCGCCACCCTCCCTGGCGCTGGGCTGACCGGCGCCGAAGCCGCGCCGGTCATCGTGGACAAGGAAGCCGCGGAGACGGCCGAGGCGGATGCAGCCGCCGATCTTGATCGGCACGTCCGCTTGCTCGGTGTCGATGCTATGGCACGGGTCGAGGTCGGCGAGGCCGCCGCGACGATCTGCCGAGTGGCGCTCGAGACGAACGCAGACCTCATCGTCGTGGGGTCGCACGGGACCGGTCTCATGCGTCGGCTCATGTTCGGGTCGGTGAGCGACACGGTGGCGCACCATGCGCCATGCCCGGTGCTGCTGATGCGCCCGGTCGCCGTCGCCGACGACTGAGCCTCACGCCACGCCGTCGTCGTTCATATGCGTCCCCTCCAGCGGGGCGGTGCCGGTCGCGAGCCGCATCGTTCTCGTGCCAGTTGGGCCGATCGCCCGAAGCGCGTCGCTGGGTGTGCACACGCGTCAGAACGGGGAGGACCCGTCCGCTTTCGCGTACCAACCCTCGCCCTCTATGGGCATCCTCACCCAAATGCTCCCCACGGAGCCGCTGTGTTCCCTGACCGACTACCTTGCCAGGGGTGGCGGTTGAGGCCTCGGCACCGCTCGCAAGCTCGGGCCTGTAGCCGTCATCGACGAGGTCACGACCTCTGGGTTCGGGGGGCGAGGCGGCGCCGGGTTCTCGACGGGCGTGAAGTGGCAGACGGTGGCTGACTTCGCCTCGGCGACGGTGCCGGCCACCGTCGTGGTCAATGGCGCCGAGGGCGAGCCGGGAACCTTCAAGGACCGAACACTCATGCGCCGCAGCCCTACGCCGTGATCGAGGGCGGGCGCATCGCTGCGCCCGCCGTCGGGGCCGATCGAGTCCTCATCGCTGTCAAGGCCGCCTTCGCCGGGGAGCGGGCTCGCCTCGAGTCAGCCATGCGGGAACTGGCGGCCACTGACTGGACCGACAACGTCGCCCTCGGTCTCGCCGAGATGTTCGCTGATCTTTGCTCCGGCAATGGCAGCGACGACGACCTGGCCGCCATCGCCGACCGGCTCACCACGGTCGCCAAAGAGGCGAGGTGTTTCCTTCCGTTGCCTTGCAGTGAGCCGGGGTCGCGGCCGCGGGACAGCCGTGGATCACCCGCACCGAAGCGCTCGAGGTAGCCGCGGGGGCGCCTGAGCACTACCGAGGCACGGCCTCGAGCGTGGCGAACGGGAAGCCGGCGACGTCGCGACGGAGCCGGTCGAGGGCATCCTTGCGGTCCTTGAGGTAGCGGTCGAAGAAGTCGAGGCTCGCTTGCGCGACCAGGTGGAAGTCGGGCGGCCCGTCCCGGTAGGGCGACGTGTGCCCGCCACCCTTGATCGTCACGAAGAACTTCGGGGGCTTGGCCTGCTCGAAGAGGTCATGGCCGGCGGCGTGGGGAAATTCGGGGTCCGCATCGCCGTGGAAGAACAGCACCGGCGTCGCGGGCACGCCCTTGAAGTAGGTGCCGCCCTTGAAGGGCGGGCCGATGGCTGACTCGAGGACGACGGCGTCGACGCGCTTGTCGTGGCAGCAGGTGTTGAACCCGCTGGCCAACGCGTCGATCGCGCCCGAGGAGTGACCGGCGACTGCCACGTGGTCGACGTCGACGAGGCTGGAGTCCTCCGCGCCGAGCTTCGTGATCACGAACGTCTGGTCGGCAGGCTCGTTCACGATGTCCTCGGTGACGGCCCCGAAGGGCAGGCCCCGGACCGTCAGGGGATGCCGGACTCCCGCCACCACGTATCCGGCACGGGCCCAGATCCGAAAGGAGGCCGCGTACTGCTGGGGTTCACCGCTGCGCCCGTGGCTGAAGACGATGAGCGGGAATGGCCCCTTGGCGGGCTTGGCATCGGCCACCTCGGTGTCCGACGCCACGCCCTCGGCCGGATACCAGAGGTTTGTGACGAGCCGGCGCCGGGGCGCGCCGGGCTGCGTGTTCCTAGCGTCCAACGCCCGGCTGTCGTCGACGAACGTGACCGTGCGCACGCCGACCGCGTAGGGACCTGTCGTCTGCTGCGACGCGTCTTTCTTGTCGCCGCACGCGGAACCGACGATGAGCACCGCGAGCAGCAGGCCCAGGAGGCGGTGAATCACCGGACCAACGCTATCGGTGCGACCGGAAATGGGAGGGGCAGCCCGACCCCGAGGGAGGCAAGATCGCCACGCGTTGCGCCACAACAGACGTCGGCTCGCTCCGCAGAACGAGTGTTAGCGGGGTGCGATTGTCTGGTCGTCGCCTCTGTCGACGAAGCGCTTCTCATCGTCGGTGGGGGGCGTGGACCGTAGCCTCGAGCTCGAGAACCTGCGGCGCAGCCTGGCCATGCTCACCCCGCCGGGGCCACCGCGTCGCTGTCGCGCGAGGAGGCCATGCGGCTCATCACCGAAATGGAGCTCCAGGCCCGCCTCGAACGTCTCCGCGTCGAGCTGCGCCAGCTGGTCGAAGAGTCGCAGGTCTGAGGCGCGCACCAGCGAGAAGCCCCGCAACGAATCTCGCTGATGCGTGTGGCGAGCCCCCCAGCTTGCCACAACGCGCACCGGCGACGGTATGGGGACCCTCGCCGGTGCGGCGACCGGGTGGCGTCTAGACGAACGGTCGCCGTGATGTCGAGAGAGGCGGACCCTCGACGAGTCGATTGTGCAGCGCCATCACTGCGATGACCAGCGGTGAGCGCCGTAGTCCAAGCGCACGCGGAACCGAGCCAGGTCTACGGTGCAGACCCCACCCCGGTGACCGAGGGGCTCGGCGGTAGCGACAGCCAGCAATCTCGAAGTGAGGGTCCGCGCACCAGCGAGCCCCTCTAAGTCTCGCTGATGCGCGCGGCATGGCGAGCGCACGTGTCGCCTTGGCCGAGGCTGGTCTGGGGCTTCGGGGCTTCCACCCCGGCGGCCGAGTGTGCTTGGCACTCTCCCCATGGTGCCGTCCGCGGGGTTGCCGGGGTGGAACCGGCGTCACTTCAGCTGCCCCGTCTTGCGTGCCCAGCGCTCGACGTCTGGACAATTCCCGCCTGGCCGCAGGTGAGCGACGGGTCCAGGGACATCGGTGTAGCGGCGGCGCCAGGTGTGGATGGCCGGTTGATGCCTCATGCCCGGCCGCTCGACGATTTCGGCTGCTCCTACGAGCTTGCTCCACATAGGCAACGTATGAGCCGTGGGCGATCAAGGGGGTTAGGAGGAGACGGCGGCTTGTCGATTCACTGACCCGCCAACTGGCTCCCGACCCACGGGCATCGCGTACAGCCTGCAAGGCAAACTGGGGCGTCACCAGGGCTACCTCCGTCGTCGTGCCATCGTCATACTCAGCGAGGCCCTTGCCCCGCGCTGATTCAGGATCGCGGCGGTATCGGCGGCCCGATGTTCTGCTGGCCGTAACGCGCAGCGATCTCACCGAGGATTGCCGGGTCGGGCCGCTCGCCAGCGGGCACCGTCGCTGCGTATGCGGATGCTTCGCGGAAGAAACCTTCGACACCCGCCGGTCCGAAGAACAACAGCACGCGGGCTTCTTCGGAGTTCACGGTGAAAGCGTGGGGAATCTGACGCGGCCCGTAGATGACGGACCCGGGACCGGCGTCGGTCACGTCATCCCCGAGCCGAAACCGGACGTCTCCGTCGAGGACGATGAAGAACTCGTCGTCGTTGCTGTGAACGTGGACTGGCGACCCGAAGGCCTTCGGGCCCCAGAATTCGACAGCTGCGAAGCGCCCCTCGGTCTGCTGCGCGGTTGCCTTAATCGAGAGACGACCGCCAAGAAAAGCGCGTGCCTCCCCCGCACCCGGTTGCAGTACGTAACCGCCGCTGGTTTCCGGAAGCGTCATCAGTCATCCCCTCCCGTCAGTCCTTGCCCTGCGCTCAGACTCTAGAGGGCCCCCGTCGCTCTGCGTCATCTCATCGACGAGACCGAGCGCGCGTAGCGCGCAGCCTCCAGGGGCTGGGTTTGGATTGCCAGACTGGTCACCGGGTACGGCGTCGCGCACGCCCGAGCGCGTGACGGGCACTCGGAGTGGGCTCCCGTCAGCAAGCACGCGCCGTGTTATCAGTCATCGACCGCGTAGACCTGCCACGCATCCGGGACGCCCTTCAACGAATGCGTTCCACGGTCGTGGAGCGCGATCCCCGAACCCGTGACGAGATCCTTCACCGTCCTCGAGACGAAGATCTCACCCGCTCCCGCGAGCGTCGCGATGCGGTCCGCGATGTGCACGCCGATGCCGCCAACATCGCCATTTCGCAGCTCCACCTCCCCGGTGTCCACGCCGGCGCGGACCTCGACATCGAATACCCGCACCCGGTCGCGGATGGCTCGTGCGGCGTCGATGCCGGTCGACGGACCCACGAAGGTGGCGAGCACACCGTCGCCGGTCGTCTTGATGAGCCGGCCGCCGGCCTCAGCTACCCGCTCGGCGACCATGGCATCGTGCTTGTCGAGCATCGCCCGCCAGCCCCGGTCACCCATCGCCGCGGCCCGTTCGGTCGATCCCACCATGTCGGTGAAGAGGACGGTGGCCAGAACGCGAGTGGCCGGTGGCGGGGGTTGCTCAAACCCGAGCGAGCCGAGGAACTCGAGAGACCGCGGTCCCAACTTGGCCATGTCCTCTGTGCGCCAACTCCCGTGGAAGTCCCCGTCGATCTCCACGTAGCGAGCACCGGGGATGTGCTCGCCGAGAAAGCGGCCGAGCTCGACGGGCACGAGTGGATCCTTGCGCAATGCATCACCAGGGTGGGAACCGAGATCGTGGGCAGGATGGGCCGCACGTCGATCTCGAAGTTGCGCCGCTCGATCTCAGCCACCACCTGCGGGGTGCAGGCGTTGCGCTCGAACTGGGCGAGGAACCGGGCGGCCTCCGCGGAGTCGGGGACGTGCTGGATGTGGACCCCCCCATAGGCACGGCCAGTGTCCACTCTCTGGCCACCAAGTCGATGAACGCGTCTGCCTCCTCGGGCGATACGCCGATCGGATACCCGGGTGCTTGGGAGCACCTCGCGAACGTGCCGTAGAGCACGAGGGCCTGGGCCCGGTCGGGGTAGGTGGCGGCGAACAGCAATGCCATCGACCCAGCTTCGGAGATGCCGTAGACGACGGCCCGCCGTGAACCTGCGGCGTCCATCACGGCGCGAATGTCGTCGGTTCGCTCCTCGAGGCTCCCGTAGCCGAGCGACCGGTCGGACAACCCCGTCCCCCGCTTGTCGAAGACGAGCACCCGACACGCCTGGCCGAGTGCTCGAATGTCCTGGAACCATGGGAACTGCCATTCGAGATCCAGATGGGTCACGAAGCCCATCACCACCACGAGGTCGAACTGTCCCTCTCCGAAGACCGTGTAGGCGATGTCGACATCGCCCGAGGCGCGGGCGTAACGGATTCGGCCGGTGCGGTCACCAGCCGCAAGGCTAGCGACGTACGGTTTGCACAGCGGGGGGCGAGCGCCCCGCGATCGGGCAACAGTCGCAATCGGGCGGCAACCAGGAGGACCGTCGTTCTGGTTCCGATGCCGTACTCGGCCCCTCGAGTTAGGGCCTCCCAAAACGGCCGATCGGCGAGTCGTGTGCGTACGAAGGGAACGCCGAAGGCGCCTCGAACGAACGAAGCACTCTCGCGTGCAAGCGGAAGGAAGCCGAGTCGTCGTCGGGCCATCGATAGCGCGCGCTAACCCGGCGTTCGGAGACACGTCTAGCCGAAGGCGACGGACAGTCATCGGGGAGGCTATCCGCTGGTTGGCTCCCGATCGAACGGTCGCAAGCCGGTCACGTTCGATGGGTGCGCGAGGCTGGTCACCGTGGCGACTCTCGAGCTCGATCGGGTGCGCGCCATCGCGCTTGCGCTGCCTGAGGTAACTGAACGACTGAGCCACGGCGCGACGTGCTTCTTCGTTCGAGACAAGCGGCCGCTCTGCTACTTCCACGACCACCACAACGACGACCGAGTGTCCTGTGGTGCCCTGCCCCGCCCGGAATTCAAGCAGTGCTCGTCGCCAGTGAACCCGCACCGTTCTTCAAGCCGCCGACGTCTGCGAGCGGGACATTCTCCGATTGGCTCGGGGTTTCCTCGACCCGTCAGATGATGCCGCGGTTGATTGGGAGGTCGCCGAGACCCTCGAAGACGCCTTCCGCCTGGTGGCACCCGCGACAGCCGTAGCTGAGCTCGACCGCAGATAGACGGCGCCTCACCGACGAGCAGCGAGGTCAGTTCTGGTCGGCGATCATCTGACGGACGTGGGCGGCGAGCTTGTCGAGCGCCATCGTCCATCCGGCGGCACCCGGGGACTCGCTGGGAATGCCGGCATGGGTCATCACCATCTTCGTGCGGCCACCGACGTCCTCGAGTTCGACTCGGACCTCGGTCGTCGTGGGATGCCCCGCGGGCATGCCCATGTCCGAGGGCGACAACACGTTGCCGTTCTCGTCGGACATGGACTCGGTGTAGACGAGTCGCTCGTTCTCGACGACCTCGCGGTACTCGCCGGTGAACCACATCTGCGTTGGGCCGCCCGGGGTCTGAACCTCCATGCACACCAGACGGGTGCCGCCCACGCGCACGTCCATCTTGGCGACGGGAATGCTGGCGCCGTCGGGGCCGTACCAGGCGGCGAAGTGCTGGGGATCGGTCCACATCTGCCAGATGAGATCGATCGGAGCATCGAAGATGCGTTCGATCGTCACCGCGTCCTGCGAAACGTTGCCATCCTTCATCGGCTGCTCCTGCCTCTCGTTGCTGGTTGGAGTTGTCTGAGGTAGTTGTCCATCCGGTCGAAACGGGCCTCCCAGACGGGCCGGTACTGCTCGGCCCAGCTCGCCACCTCCTCGAGTCGCTCGGGCTCGAGGGCGCACGGTCGGTACTGGGCTAGTTGCCCCCGTCGAACCAGCCCCGCCTGCTCCAGCACCTTGATGTGCTTGGAGATGGCAGGCAGCGTGAGCTCGAACGGCTCGGCGAGCTCGTTCACGGTCGCCGGCCCGTCGGCCAGACGGGCAAGGATCGCCCGTCGCGTCGAGTTGGCCAGTGCGGCGAACGTCTGGCTCAGCCGGTCCTCGTCGATCGCCATGGTTCGCCTCCGGGCTCTTTCCTAATGAGCTAATTAGCTGACATGGAAAGTATACCGCTTGTCCACGGCCGTCTACTGGCGGCCCCACACGGGGCTGTCGGGTCGGAGGGAAGCACCGGGCGTGAAACAGAATCTCGAGCGCTTCCTCGATGGGCTCGTCCGTAGCGTCCGGCTTCAGGTAGGCGACATCGACCCGCGCCTCGAGCTTCGCCACGCAGCTGCAATGGCCGGGTAGAGGGGGCGAGATCGAACCTGATCTCCTCTTGTTGTTGTGTGCTCCTGGTCGTGGTCGTCGTCGTCCTCAGCCCAAGCGGATGCCCCGCCCACACTCACCGTCTCGCAAATCAGGTGCGATCGCACAGATGGTCCTCACGGCTTGGTTGCGCATGGAGGTCCCCCTCTGTCGTGTTGTGATGTCCCCCCGCAGCGGGGCCGGTGTCGCGAGCGACGCTATGCCTGGAGGGTTGGTTCTCTACATCTGCGTCAGTTGGAGAGGCCGGGCAACTCGGTCTCAGCCGCGCACGAATATCGTGACGGCGTCGCCACGGCTGGGTTCTGGATTCCTCATTTTCCTTCGCCGATGACGGGAGAGGTCATCGGCTGACGAAGAGGCGCTCGATACGCACCGAGTAGAGGTAGCCATCCCAGCTCTCCGGCGTGGATTGGCCGCGTCGAGAGAGCCCCCGTAGGTCCCCTAGTGTTTGGGACCGCGCTCGCAATTCCTACGCGTTCAGCGTCGCCTTGGATGGTGAGGTCGTGATCGCGATCGGCAACGGTCATCGCGATGGCCGCATGCCGCTCCAGGTTGCCGAGCAGCAGCGAGCCTCGGGAGGCCGCGAAGTACACCGTTCCTTCCCGACATGCTGCACGCACCACCGCGGCGTGCGGCCTGCCGTCAGCCCGAAGTGGCGACGGTTGCCCCCATCACCCTGTTCACAAATCGCTGGACTCTGGCGGCCGACCACCGTTCGTTCGCGTAGATCCGACGAGCCAGCGGACTCGCGGTGGCCAGCGAGACGTCGATCGTCCGCTGTGAGTCCTTCTCGGACACGGCGCCAGCCTACGGTTCGCGTTGCTTGGGCCCATCTGCGCGTTCGGCCGGCATAGCTTCACCAGGTGCCGAACCCGTTCCTCGACAGCAGACTCCCGGCAACCTGATCGCGATTGTCGGCTTGGCTCGTGTACGACGACTGAAGCACGCGGGCCGCGTCACGCGGAACGGTGCGTTAGGGTCCGGGGGTAACGCGCGGTCCTCCCGCCGAGACGGCAGGCACCACGCATGACGCCCCGCCCAACCGATGAGGGAGTAACACGTCATGAGTCGATCGATCCCTCAGGAGTCACTCGACCAGCTCCGTGCGGGGCTTTCCGGTGATGTGCTGACCGCCTCCGACGCGGCGTATGACGACATCCGGCAAGTCCACAACGGGATGATCGACAAGCGGCCCTCGCTGATCGTGCGCTGCCAGAACACTGCCGACGTCGCCGATGCGGTGAAGTTCGCCCGCGACCATGACCTCGAGATCTCGAGCCGGGGAGGCGGCCACAACGTCGCGGGCCGAGCCGTCACCGAAGGCGGACTGATGATCGACCTTCAACCGATGAAGGGCATCCACGTAGACGCAAAGAGCCGCACGGTTCGCGCCCAGGCCGGACTCACGTGGAACGAGTACAACCGGGCCACCCACGCGTACGGGCTGGCCACGACCGGAGGCGTGATCTCGACGACCGGCATCGCCGGCCTCACGCTGGGCGGCGGCCTCGGGTGGCTGATGAGCAAGTACGGCATGGCCGTCGACAACGTGCGATCGGTCGAGCTCATCACCGCCGACGGAGAGATTCGCACCGCGAGCGCCGACGATGACGCCGACCTCTACTGGGCGGTCCGCGGAGGCGGAGGCAACTTCGGTGTGGCGTCTTCGTTCGAATACGACGCACATCCGGTTTCGATGGTCTACGGCGGCCTTATCGCGTTCGCGCTCGCCGACGCACCCAAGGTGTGGGACTTCTTCGGAGAGTTCTCGGCCGCGAACCCCGACGAGCTGGTCATGATGATGGCGATCGTCCACGCCCCCGACGGGTCCGGTCACAAAATCGCGGCCATGGGCATGTGCCATTGCGGCGATCTCAAGGAGGGCGAGAAGGCGGCGAACGCGATCCGGTCTGCGGCCACACCGTTGATGGACATGCTCGGGCCGCTCCCGTATCCCGTGCAGAACACACTGCTCGACGACGGCTTCCCGAAGGGCGCCCGCAACTACTGGAAGTCTGCATTCTTCAAGGACATCTCCTCCGAAACCATCGCCTTGATGGCTGAGGCGTTCGAGAAGACACCGTCGATCATGACCGGCATGGTCATCGAGCACTTCCACGGCGCGGTCAGCCGTGTGCCGGCCACCGCGACCGCCTTTCCTCATCGCGAGCCGGGCTACAACCTCGTGATGGCCGGCGTCTGGCCCGAGCCCGGCGGCGACGGCGCCAACATCGCCTGGGTGCGCAACACATTCCAGGAGCTCGCGCCATACATGGCCGACTCCGTCTACGTGAACTACCTCGGCGACGACGACGCCGACCGAGTGCGCGCCGCCTACGGCCCGTGCTGGGAGCGCCTGGCGCAGCTGAAGCGCCGCTACGACCCCGACAACGTCTTCCACCTCAACCAGAACATCGACCCCCGCGCCGGCGCGTAGGAGTCTCGTCTGCAGCACGTCCGATGCCGACGCAGACAACCGGGGCGGCACCGGCCGTCGTCGCGCCAAATGTGGTCGAGCCCACGGTTTCCGCGCGACGGTTCGACCCGTTCCCCGGCCTTACACGCCACCCTCGGTCCGCGGCCTGGCATTCAGCGGCGAGAACATCGACACGATGGCGGCCGCCGGCGCGGTGTCGCTCTTTACCGGCGCCTTTCTCGACCGCGCTACGAAGCGGCGCGAAGCGAGCGAGGTCGGCGAGGAGGCGGCGACAAGCTGGGATGAGCCCTGACCGGGGTGTGCCTGTAGGACGCTCGTCGGCGGTCGAGGACGCGCATCTCACCAGCGTCTGCCTCGACCTTCACGCCGGGGTAGCGGGCGAGAGGAGTCGCACCTATGGGGTCCCAGACGCCTGTCTTGCCTCGAGCGGCCGCCGGGAG
>VAWU01000003.1 GCA_005888325.1 Actinomycetota bacterium | reverse complement strand
TACGTTGCCGACGCGGTGCATGGGCGGGCCACCGATCGCGGTGTGGTGTCGGTGATGGTTGTAGATGTGCAGCCAGCGCACAAGGGCACGGACTCGTCGGCCCTCTGAGGTCCACGTGCGCGCGTAAGCCCACTCGGCCAAGAGGGTGCGGTTGAACCGTTCGACCTTGCCGTTGGTCTGGGGTCGGTAGGGCCGGGTGAAGCTGTGTTGGACCGGCCCGAGTGCGCGGGCGAGCTCACCGCTTCGATAACAGCCGCCGTTGTCGGTGAGGACCCGCTCAACGACGATGCCGAGCTCGGCGAAAAAGGCATCCGCGCGTCGCCAAAAGGCCGCCGCGGTGATGGCCTGCTCGTCGGGGAGCACCTCGGAGTAGGCGAGACGACTGAACCCGTCCACCGCCGAGTGCACGAAGGCGTAGCCGACCTTGGTGTGATGGTGCTGGCCCCGCATCGCCGCTTTGCCGTGGACTCGCCAGCCGCCACCCCGAGGGATGCGCCCCAGCTTCTTGACGTCGATATGGACCAGCTCGCCCGGCCGGGTCATCTCTATGCGCCGGATCGGCGCACGGGTGGCCCGATCGAGATGGTCGAGACGGTTGAGCCGGTGGCGAACCAGCACCCGATGCACGGTCGAGGCCGGCAGTCCGACGATGCCAGCAATGCGAGCCGGCCCCAGGCCGCGCTTGGTGCGCAGGCCGACGATCCGTCGCTCCTTCGTCGCCTTGGTCCGGGCCGGCGAGCGATGCGGACGGCTGGAGCGATCCTGCAGGCCAGCCACGCCCTCGCTCTGGTAGCGACGCCACCAGACATAGGCCCGATCCCGAGAGATGTGCATCGACTCGGCGGCGTGGGCTACCGGCCAACCGGCTTCGATGCGCTGACACAGCCGGCGTCGACCTTCAGGGGTGAGCGGGGCGTTACGGTGCATCGGAGCCTCCGTTGCGAGTGGGTGTCTTTGGCAGATCCACACTCGCCCCGGAGGCTTCACTCATTGGTGGACCCTGTCAGCAAGGTCCATGGGCACTACAGCTAGGCGGCGCGGCGTCAGCGCACCTCGGCGTTGAGGTGCTCGGGATCGCCGGTCAGGAGATACCGCAGCCGGGCGGCGATGATCGCGGCGTGGTCGTTGATCCGCTCCAGCGCCCGTCCGGCGTAGAAGCTGCTCACTGCGATCCTGGTCGCGTCGGGCCCCTCGAGATGGAAGAGCTCGACCATGAGCCGTTCGAAGAACGCGTCCATGTCGTGGACGCCGGTCACGACGGCATTGGCAAGCGCGAGGTCCATCGCCGCCCAGGCGCGGAGCGCTTGCCGATAGCGCTCGATCGCCTGGTCGGTCATCGACTTGAGGATCGCGAAGGACGCGGGGCTGCCGGCGAGCAGGTGGTGCTCGTTGCTGAGCTTCACCACCCGGAGCGCGAGGTCGCCGATGCGCTCGAGCTCACCGAGGATCCGAAGCACGGACACGATGAAGCGGAGATCGGAGGCCATGGGCGCTTCGCGCCGCAGCAGGTCGTAGCAGCGCTCGGTGAGCGACACATTCATGGCGTCGATCTCGTCGTCGGCTGCGAGCGCCACCGCGACGATCGCGGTGTCGCCGTCGGCGAGCGCGTCGCTCATGCGCTGGAGGTTCTCGTCGACGCGGATCGCCATCACCTCGACCTGCATCCGGAGCTGGTCGAGCTCGGCTGAGAAGGCGAGGCGGAGAGGACCGGGCGGTCCGTCGCTCACGTCAGCCGAACCGGCCGGTGACGTAGTTCTCCGTGCGCTCGTCGGACGGGTTGGAGAACATCTTCTCGGTGCTGTCGAACTCGATGAGGCGGCCCGTCCGCGTGTCGCTGGTCTCGTTCACCTCGGTGGTGAAGAAGGCGCACATCTCGCTGATCCGTGCGGCCTGCTGCATGTTGTGGGTGACGATGATGATCGTGTAGCGCTCTTTGATCTCACGCATCAGGTCCTCGATCCGTCCCGTTGCGATCGGGTCGAGCGCGGAGCACGGCTCGTCCATCAAGATGACGTCGGGCTCGACCGCGATCGCGCGCGCGATGCAGACCCGTTGCTGCTGACCGCCGGAGAGACCGAGCGCCGAGCTCTTCAGGCGGTCCTTCACCTCGTCCCAGAGCGCGGCGCTCCGAAGCGACCGCTCCACCCGCTCGTCCATGTCGCCCTTCATCCCGGCGATGCGCGGCCCGTAGGCGACGTTGTCGTAGATCGACTTGGGGAACGGGTTCGGCTTCTGGAACACCATGCCGATCCGACGGCGCACCTCGACGGGGTTCACGTCGCGGTGGTAGAGGTCGACGCCGTGATAGTCGACCCGGCCTTCGACGCGCGCGATGGCGATGAGATCGTTCATCCGGTTGAAGCAACGCAGCACCGTCGTCTTGCCGCAGCCCGAAGGCCCGATCAGCGCGGTGATCTCTCGCTCCCGGATCGTGATGTTCACGTCGCGCACGGCTCGGTACCCCGCGTAGTACACGCTGAGGTCGCTGACCTCGAACACCGGTGCCCCGGGCGAGTCCTGTTGCGGGTGCGCGGGCGCGACGACGTCGAGCGGCAGGACCGTGTCGCGTGGAGTCTCGGCGGCCACTCGGTTCACCTCGTCTCGTGCCTGTCCCTTCCGTAGGGGCATGGATCCTGTGACGTGCACGCGAGTAGTAGGCGACGAGCATGGATGCCCCCTGGCAACAAGGTGACCTGCCGGTGAACACGAGATGAACGATGGCCTCGGCAGATTGGAAAGGTCGAGCCGGTAGGCTCGTGCGCATGTCGCAGCCACCTGTCGTCTCGTCGCCGGCCGAGGAGCCCGAAGAGCCCCAACCTCCTCGAGGCCACGTGCGGGTGGTCTACCTGGGCCCCGTCGCCCCGCATTGGGAGGTGCAGTCGGACTTCGGCGATCGCAACCTGATCGAGGAGTTCCGGCAGCGGGCGCTCGCGCGTCTGCTGCTCCTGCCGCCGCACGACCCGCAGTTCCGCCGCAACCGTGAGCGGGTCGTCCGGGACGCGGAGCGCGAGAACCTCCTCCTCGACTGGGACCTCGGCATCCCGGACGACGACTTCGAAGGCGACGAGGCGGCGACGGGGGGATAGGTCGCGGCCCGCAGTTCCCATCGGGTTCACCCTTCGTTCACACGAGAGCCACGGCGCGGCCTCCTGGTAGCCGTAGCATCACTGAAGGTGTACGAATCGCTGATCGCCGCTGTTCGCCGATGACCCGGGGCCGATGACCTTGCGCGTCCTCGTGACGAACGACGACGGAGTCGGGGCGCCCGGGCTGATCGCGCTCGCCGCCGGCATGGTCGCCGCCGGGCACGACGTCGTGGTGGCCGCCCCGTCGCGCGATCACAGCGGCAGCAGCGCGGGCATCGGTCCCTTGGGCGCCGGGGCCGGCATCGAGGTCGTGCGGGTCGAGCTCCCCGGGATCGAGGGCACACCCTCGTTCAGCGTCGACGGGCCCCCCGCGCTCGCGGTCATGGCGGCCCGGCTCGGCGCCTTCGGCCCCGAGCCCCACGTGGTGGTGAGCGGGGTGAACCCCGGCACGAACACCGGTCGCTCGGTGCTGCACTCCGGCACCGTCGGTGCGGCTCTGACCGCCGCCAACTTCGGCATCTCGGGCCTGGCCACGAGCATCGCCACCGGCGAGCCGAGCGAGCTCGCGACGGCCGTGTTGCTCGCCACCGCCGCGCTGGCGTGGCTGGTGGATGCGCCGGCGCGCACGGTGCTCAACCTCAACGTCCCCAACCTGAGTCCCGCCGAGGTGCGCGGTGTCCGCAACGCCCGGCTGGCGCCGTTCGGCAGCGTCCGCGCCGCGATGGCCGAGAGCCGCGACGGGATGCTGCAGATCGAGCTCACCGAGACCGACGTCGAGCTCGACCCCGATACCGACACCTCGCTGGTGATGGCCGGCTACGCCGCGATCACCGCGCTCGTGGGTGTGCGCGCCATCGAGGATTTCGACGCGTCGGCTGCCCTCGCCGAGGTGTTGCAGCTGGAGCTCGAGACCCGATGAGCGGAGCTCCCATGTGGCAGATCGGCGCACCGGCCGAGGAACGAGGCACGGTGGACCGGTGAGCGGCGGGGCGATCGCCGCGGTTCTGGCTGCCGGCGGGGTCGCGCTCGTGATCCTGCCCTGGGTCCTGCTGAGCCGGCGGGCGTTGCGGCGCCGGTTGAGCGCGATCACGGTGCGCCTGGGCGAGGGAGGAGCCGACGCCGAGCCGGTCGGGTCCGACGCCGGCGGCCGAGGCGCGGAGGGCCGCCTCGACCGGCTCGAGCACGCGGCCACGCAGGCGGTCTCCCGAGTGAGCGCCGCCCAGGTCCGCGTCGGGCGGCTCGAGGGCGCGCTCGCTTCCGTGTCGCTCGGCGTGGTGGTGTGCGACGAGCGGGGCGAGATCGTGTACTGCAACGAGCAGGCCGCGCCGTTCGTCGGCGCCCGTCACTCCGACTTCCTGGCCGAGCGGGCCGTGCTGGAGCTGATCCGCGGCGTCGTGAACGGTGAGGCGCAGACCCGCACGCTCGACCTCTACGGCCCTCCCCGGCGGACGCTGAACGTCGTGGCCGTCCCGCTCGACGACGGCTGGCGCAGCATCGGCGGGGCGGTCGTGATCGAGGACGTGTCCGAGCGCCGGCGCGTGGATGCCATGCGCCGTGACTTCGTCGCCAACATCAGCCATGAGCTGAAGACGCCGGTGGGCGCGCTCGGCCTCCTGGCCGAGACCCTCGGAGGCGAGGGCGATCCCGACGTCGTCCGTCGGCTCGCGGCGCGCATGCAACTCGAGTCGCAGCGGGTGGCGCGGATCATCGACGACCTGCTCGACCTGAGCCGCATCGAGTCGGAGGAGGCTCCATTGCGCGAGCCGGTGCCCGTGCACCTCGTGGTCGCGCAGGCGGTGGAGCGCGTGCGCGCGGCCGCCGACCAACGCGGCATCGTCATCGACTCGACCGAAGCGCCCCAGCGGGTCTCGGTCCTCGGCGATCGCCGTCAGCTCGTCTCCGCGCTCTACAACCTGCTCGAGAACGCGGTGAAGTACTCCGACGCGAATTCGAACATCGACGTGCGCGCCCGAACCGACGGGCGATGGGTCGAGCTGAGCGTGGGCGATCACGGCATCGGCATCCCCGGCCGCGACCTCGAGCGGATCTTTGAACGCTTCTACCGAGTCGATCAGGGTCGTGGCCGGGACACGGGCGGCACCGGCCTGGGCCTGGCGATCGTTCGCCACGTGGCCGCGAACCATCGCGGCGAGGTGCGTGTCGAGTCCCACGAGGGCGAAGGGTCCACGTTCACGCTGCGGCTGCCGGCAGGCCCCGGGCCGGTGGCTGTCACGCAGGCGGAAGCAGGCTAGGAGAGGTCATGGGAGAGCCGGAGACCACGATCCTCGTCGTGGAGGACGAGGAGTCGTTCGTGGAGGCGTTGACCGTCGGGCTCAAGCGGGAGGGGTTCCGCGTCATCGTCGGACGCGATGGCGCCGAGGCTCTCAGCCTCTTCCACGCCGTCCGGCCCGATCTCGTCCTGCTCGACGTCATGTTGCCGAAGATCTCCGGCATCGACGTCTGTCGTGAGATCCGCACACATTCCCGCGTGCCGATCATCATGGTGACCGCCAAGACCTCCGAGATCGACACGGTCGTCGGGCTCGAGGTGGGTGCCGACGACTACGTCTCGAAGCCCTATCGCCTGCGCGAGCTGGTGGCTCGCATTCGCGCCGCCCTCCGCCGCGCTCCCCGCGACCAGCCCGTGCCCAGCGCGAGCGTGCTCGAGGTGGGCGACGTGCGGCTCGAGCCCGAGAGCCACGAGGTGTTCGTGCGGGGCGATCTCGTGACGCTGCCACTGAAGGAGTTCGAGCTGCTCGAGGTCCTGCTCGACAACGCGGGCCGCGTCGTCACGCGCGACTCGCTGATCGACCGCGTGTGGGGCCCGCACTACGTGGGTGACACGAAGACCCTCGACGTCCACGTGAAGCGGCTGCGATCGAAGATCGAGGAAGACCCGTCGACTCCGCGCCGCATCGTCACCATTCGCGGGCTGGGCTACAAGTACGAGATGTCGAAGTAGCGGAGGCGGGGCCGCGCTGCGTCACTTGCGGCGCAAGCTGAGGCCGCCTCGCCCGCGGCGCGATGACGAACGGCGCGGGAGGATGTCGTCGTCGCCGCGCTGCCACGGCAGGCGACCCACCAGCGGCATCGACCGGCTGAAGGGGTCGTCGTAATCGGCGTGCGCCCGACCGCTCGCCGCCGGCTCGGCCCACGAGCCTCCATCGCCGAGCGGAGAGCCGACCGGGTTCGCGATGGAGGCGAGGGGTCTTTGCTCGACGTCAGTGCCGGGGGTCGAGGCCTCCGGGGATGCGATGAAGGCGACGTCAGCCGGAGGTGCGCCCACGAGTGCAGCCGAGAGCGCGGCTGCGAGGTCGTCGGGCAGCGGCGGGGCGCTCGCCGGGTCGACGTGGGGAGCGAACACGTCGCGCTCCGCGGCGGGCGCGTCGAGCGGCGGCCCCGGCGTCCAGTTGGCGAAGGCGGCGTCGAGCACCGACTCGTCGGCCCACGCGGGCGCTCTGTTGGTGGCCTCTGAGTCCGGCCGGGCCCGCTTGGTGGCCTCCGGGGCCGTTCCGGTCCCGTCACGGTGTTGCGGAGGCGGTTCGGGAGCATGCGGCTCGCCGTTGGCGTCGTCTCCGTACACGTCGCCCAGCATGTCGGAGAGGTCGGCCATGCCACTGTGTCGACCATCGGCCACATCGGCTTGAGCGAGGTCGAGCCCCGGAGGAGATCGGCGTCGGTCGTACCATGAACGGGTGGCGACCGACGCCGGTTGGCGGCCTCTTCGCAGCCCCGCGCGCGCAGGCTCGCGAGGGCTCGGCGCGTCGCCGTTCGCCCGTCTCGCGCTCGTCCACGCCCTCATGCTGGCGGGCGACACGCTCATCACCATGGCGTTGGCCGATTCGCTGTTCTTCTCCATCCGTCCGGGGGCCGCCCGCGGCAAGGTGATCCTGTATCTGCTCCTGACCATGGCCCCGTTCGCGGTGGTGGGCCCGTTGCTCGGGCCGGTCCTCGACAAGAGCCGCACGGGTAGGCGCACGGTCGTGATCCTCTCGGCGGCCAGTCGCGCCCTGGTGTGTCTGTCGATGGCGCACCACCTCAAGGGCTTGCTGCTCTTTCCCGAGGCCTTCGCCGCGCTCGTGCTCTCGAAGACCTACCTCATCACCAAGTCCGCGCTGGTGCCGTCGGCCGTCGACCGCGAGGAGGAGCTGGTCGACGCCAACTCGCGGCTCGCCGTGCTCGGGGTCGTCGCCGGCTTCGCCATCGCCGCTCCGGGCGCCGTCCTGCTGAAGGTCTCCTTCCTCGGCGGGGACTGGGTGCTGCGGCTGGCGGCTGTGGTGTTCGCCACCGCGACGGTGGCGGCGTTCCGGCTGCGTCGAGCCGCCGGGGACCCTCCCCCACCGGTCGCCGACGAGCGCCAGCAGCTGCGCGCCGCGGGCATCCGCCTGGCCGCGTCGGCGATGGCCGTCCTGCGGGGGATCGTCGGGTTCCTCACGTTCCTGGTCACCTTCGGATTTCGCCAGACCGCGGGGGTCCCCGCGTTCTGGTTCGGCGTGGTGCTCGTGGCCAGCCTCGTGGGCACGTTCTTCGGCAACCTCCTCGCGCCTCGCCTACGAAGGCTGGTGGCGGAGGAGCGCATGCTCATGGGCGCGCTGCTGGTCGTCGCGTTCGTGGGCCTGGTGGCGGCGCGTTTCGGCACCCGGCCCGCGGTCGCCGCGCTGGCGGGCACCGTGGGCGTCGCCGCGGCCGCGGCGAAGGTGGCGTTCGACTCGATCGTGCAGCGCGATGCGCCCGACGCGGCCCGGGGCCAGACGTTCGCCCGCTTCGAGACGCGCTTCCAGCTCGTGTGGGTGCTGGGCGCCGCGGTGCCGGTCGTCGTCACGCCCCTGAGCCGGCACATCGACCTGGGGATGGTCGTGCTCGCGTTCGCGGCCGCGTTCGCCGCGTTCTCCTACGCCGTCGGTCGCAAGGCGGTCGCGCACCATGCCTCCGAACCGCGTGCCTCCGAACCGCGTGCCTCCGAACCGCGTGCCTCCGACCCGCGTGCCTCCGACCAGGGTGCCGCCGAGCCGACCTGACCGGCTACTCGTGAGGCAGCTCGATGCGAGCCAGCCACAGCCCCGGTGCATCGATCTCCGCGGGCGTCGGCAGCTCGCGCGGCGAGACCCAGAGGCGCGCCAGCGCGTCCTCGCCCGCGCGCTCGACCACCCCGCGCACGAACGTCGCGCCCCGGTCGTACTGGGCCTGGCCGAGCTGCAGACCGAGCAGGCGCTCCACGAAGCGGTCGCCGTCGGATGCCTCCACCCGTCGCCGGCGCACCGCTTCGCTGAGCATCCCGTACGAGCCGATCAACCCGCGGCCGACCGTGTCCATGATGTGATCGACGAAGCCCTCGAGCACCACCGTCAGCGTCTCGATGGTGGCGAGCAACTCGTGCTGCGCGGGCGTCTGCATCGCTCCCAGCAGCAGCTCCGGGTCGGCGAACGCCTCCTGCATGCGCTCGGGGTCGGTCGGGTCGAAGCCGCCCATCATCCCTTCGAGCGCGCCCGCGTCGACCTCGAAGGACGACACGTAGTCGGCGATCAGGCCCTCGAGTCGGCCGCGCACGTGAGGTCGGGCGAGCACCGCATGATGCGTGACCTCGTGCAGGCAGACCCAGAGCCGGAGGTCGTCGGGCGCCAGGCTCCACTCCGCGGCGAAGACGTCGAGGTTCGCCGGCACGACGAGCAGCTCGTCGGATGGCGGTCGGGGAATCGGCAGGTCGTACTGGCCGAGGGCGCGCCGGCTGAGATGCCCGAGCATCGACCCCGCCTGCAGCCCGAGCAGCACCGGGCCGACCATCCGGCCCAGGTCGCCGAGCAGCTTTTCGGTGCCCATGTCGTCGTCCGGGTCGGGCTCGACGTCGTCCTCCCCGCGGTCTCCGGCCGCGTTCAGCGACGTGGCCAGTCTTTCGAACAGCGGCTTGTGGGCGTCGAGGCTGCGCATCGCCCAGTCGCTCCGCGTGACCGGGGCCACGCTGAGGACACCACCCGTGACCGACGTGGCCAGGCCCGTGCGCTCCGAGATGTGGAGGTCGGCGACGCGCACGAGCTCCTCGAGCCGCATCCGCTCGAGCGGATCGACGTTGGCCTCTGCTTCACCCTCGGTCGCCAGGAAGAGCGCGATCTGCCGGGCCACGTCCCAGTTCACCGGTCCCTGCTGGGCGAACATGCGGCCCAGGTCACCGAAGAGCTTGTCGAAGGGGTTGAAGCCACCGGGTGGACCGGGAGTGCTCACGGGGGCATCGTAGGTCTGTGACGACCATTGCGATCACGGGTGTGTCGGGCGGCGCGGGTCAACTGGTGCTGCGGCGACTGGCCGACGACCCTTCGGTGGACCGGATCATCGGCATCGATGCCCGCGACCCTGTTTTCCGGCCGCCGTCACTCGAGTTCCACCAGCTCGACCTCGCGTCCGCCGACCTCAAATCCGTGCTCGAGCGGGCGGACACCGTTGCCCACCTCTCGTTCCTCGTCGCACCGCGAGCGGATGCCGCGCTCACCGAACGGGCCAACATCGAGGGGACGCGGCGAGTCCTCGAGGCGGCCGCCGGCGCGGGGATCGGCGGGATCGTCGTCGTCTCGAGCGCCATGGTCTACGGCGCGTGGCCCAACAATCCGGTGCCCCTCACCGAGGACGCGCCGCTCCGGCCCAACCCGGGTGTCACCTTCGCGACGCAGAAGGCTGAGATCGAGCGCCTGGTTGCCGAGTGGGCCGACGACCATCCGGGTTTGCCCGTCGCCATCCTGCGCCCGGTCACGGTGGTCGGCCCGGCGATCGACGGCCACCTGTCGCAGGCCTTCCGCGAGGGCCTGCCGGTGCGCATGCGCGGCCCCGGTCCGCCTGCGCAGTTCCTGCACCACGACGACCTGATCGCCGCCGCGCACCTCGCCATCACCTCGCGCCTCGACGGCGTCTACAACGTGGCGCCCGACGGCTCGATCCCGCACGAGGAGCTGCTCGCGCTGGCCGCCCCGCGTCTGCGGGTGCGCTTGCCCTGGGGAACGGGCGGGCGCGTCGGCCGGCAGGCGTGGGCGGCGGGGCTGGTCGAGACGCCGTCCGCGCTCACGCCGTACCTCGAGCAGCCGTGGGTCGTCGCCAACGACCCACTGCGCGCCGCGGGGTGGGAGCCGCAGCACACCAACGCTGAGGCGTTCGTGGCTTCGGCCGAGCCCTCGGCGTTCCAGGACATGAGCGTCCGCAGGCGCCAGCAGCTCACGTTGGGTGCCGCGGCCGGGGGACTGGTCGCGGTGGCGGGCGGCGTGGTGGCCATCGTGCGCCGGGCGCGTCACCGCCCGGACTGACCGGCGTCCGGACCGACCGTCGGCTACGGACGCTTCGGGCGCTCGGCCAAGGTGATGTGCAGCTCACGTCGCTTCGCGTCGCGCATGACGTCGAGCGCCACCACCTCACCCGGTGGTCGGCCACGGAGATTGACGACGAGCGCGCCCATGCTCGGGATCACCTTGTCCTCCATGCCGACGATGACGTCGCGCGCGGCCAGGCCGGCCCGCTCCGCCGGGCCTCCGGGCGTCACCTTGTCGACGAGCGCGCCACCGTCGACGCCGAGCAGCGAGGCGGTGCCGCTGTCGATGTCGCTGCCCTCGATACCGAGCCAGACGTGGATGAACCGTCCGTTGGCGATCAGCTGATCACCGACCAGCCGCGCGGTCTCGATCGGTGTGGCGAAGCCGAGGCCGTTCGCACTCCCGCTGTCGACCGCGGTGATGATCCCGATCGCCGTGCCGGTTTTGTCGAGCAAGGCCCCGCCGGAGGAGCCGGGGGAGATCGGCGCGTCGGTCTGGATCATGTCGAGCAGCGGCACGCCATCGCCCGCGTCGACTTGGCGGTGCAGCGCGCTCACGACGCCGACCGTGACCGAAGGTCCGCCGGCGAGGTCGAGCGGTGATCCCAATGCGATGGCCGGTTGCCCGAGCTTGAGCGCCGCAGCCGTGCCGAGGGTGGCCGCGGGGTAGGGGCCGCCGTCGACCTTGACGATCGCGAGGTCGGTGTCGCGGTCGGCGCCCACCAGTCGTGCGGGCTCCTCCTTGCCGCTCGCCATCACGACCTTGATCGTCTTCGCGTCGCCGACGAGGTGCCAGTTCGTCAGAACGTGCCCGTCGCTTCGGAACATCACGCCGGAGCCGTTGACCGGCCCCGCGCCGGTCATCACGCGCACCTGCGTGATCGACGGACGCACCCGTTCGGCGACCTCCTCCACCTGGAGGTCGGGCCCCCCCTGCGTCGAGACCGTCTGCGCGCGCGTGCTGTTGTCCGCCGGGCGGATGACAGTGACATCCCGTCGCAAGCCTCCGCTCGCGGCGATGATGCCGGTGGCGACCACCGCACCGACCGACCCAGCACAGAGGGCGATCGCCCACGAGTGATTTCGCACCCGCGGGGCGGCGACGGTGACCTCGGAGGGATGCCGCCAGAGACGGTCGTCAGGCGGCGGGGGCTCTCGAAAGACTGGCCGCTCGTCGTCGGGCCCGTCGTCGAACGCCATGTCGGCGAGCTTACCGGTGGGCCCTTCCGAGCTGACCGCGGCTGGAAGCGTGATCGCTCGCACCGCCCTACGATGACGGCGATGGGTCTTTCGCCCCCCGAGCACGCCGACGACTGGGTCGGTGTGAGCGCGGAACCGCTGCCGCTCGACTCCGCGCGCGCCTGGGCCGAGCTGCCGTCGTGTGGCGCGGTCGTGCTGTTCACCGGCACCGTGCGCGATCACGCCGAAGGCCGCCGGGGAGTGTCGACGCTCGAATACGAGGCCTACGAGGAGGAAGTCGATTCCCGGCTCGCTTCCATCGCGGCCGAGGCGCGCCGGCGAGAGCCGACACTGGGGCGTCTCGCGCTGCTCCACCGCGTGGGAGTGCTCGAGGTCGGCGAGGCGTCGGTCGTCGTGGTGGCCTCGGCGCCGCACCGAGCCGAGGCGTTCGACGCGGCTCGGTTTGCCATCGACACTCTGAAGGCGACCGTGCCCGTCTGGAAACGGGAGACGTGGGCCGATGGCGACGGCTGGGGACTCACGGCGCGCCCCATCGAAGACGTGCGGTCATCGTGACGCAGCTGGTGCCGCTCGCGATTGCTCTCGGCATCACCCTGATCGGCTGCCTGGTCCTGTGGCTGCGGCACCGCAAGCCGCACACCATGGAGGCCCACATCCGCGAGTTCACCCGCGAGCTCGAAGCGCTCGCGCCCGAGACGCGTCGACACGGGTCGCGCACCACGCGGCCCGGCGGCCACGGGTAGGAGCACCACCTGCCCCGCGACCTCGCCATCGACCTCGGCACGGCCAACACGCTCGTGTACGCGAAGGGACGCGGGATCGTGCTCAACGAGCCCACCGTCATCGCGCTCAACAGCCAGACCCACGACGTGCTTGCCATGGGCCATCAGGCATGGCAGATGATCGGGCGGACTCCCGGCTACATCGTCGCGGTGCGCCCACTTCGCCAGGGCGCGATCACCGACTTCGACATCACGCAGCGCATGATCCGCCTCCTGCTCCAGCGAGCGGGGTTGTCGAGGTTCCACAGACCGCGGGTGCTGATCTGCGTGCCCTCGGCCATCACCGAGGTCGAGCGCCGTGCGGTGAAGGAAGCCGCGCGTCAGGCGGGCGCGGCTGAGGCGCAGCTCATCGAGCAGCCGATGGCCGCTGCCATCGGTGCCGGTCTGCCGATCCACGAGCCGCTCGGCAACATGGTCGTCGACGTCGGCGGTGGGACGACGGAGACCGCGGTGATCTCGCTCGGCGGCATCGTGGCGCTTCAGGCGATACGCGTCGGCAGCTTCGACATCGACGCGGCCATCCAGACGTACGTGCGACGCGAATACGGCATCGCCATCGGCGAGCGCACGGCCGAGGAGATCAAGCTCGCCATCGGCTCTGCGTTCCCTACCGACGACGAGGTCAAGGCCGAGGTGCGGGGACGCGATCTGATGAGCGGGTTGCCGAAGAACGTGATCCTCTCACCCGAGGAGGTGCGGGCCGCCATCGAGGAACAGGTGAAGGCGATCTGCGACTCCGTGGTGCAGTGCCTCGGCCGCGCGCCCCCCGAGCTGGCCCAGGACCTCATCATGCAGGGCATCAATCTCGTCGGCGGCGGCGGGATGCTGCGCGGGCTCGACCGGCGCATCGCCGAAGAGACTGCGTTGCCGGTGCATCTCGTCGACGCACCCTTGGAGTGCGTGGCGCTCGGCGCGGGGAAGTGCCTCGAGGCCTACGAGTCGCTCCGCGTGCTCTTCATGGGCGCCGACCGCTGACGCGGGAGCTACGGCGGGGCGAGCAGGTCCTCCGCGGCCTGCCGCACCTGTCGATCGCGATCGGTGCATGCGCGGCGGAGCGCGGCTTCAACGTCGGGGCCCTCGAAGGGCGCCAGCGCGATGACCGCACGGCGTCGCACCGCGGGCTTGTCGGTGGTGGCGCGGAGGATGGCCGGCAGGCCGCGGGCGTCGGCGAGGGCACCGAGGGCCGCGACGGCGGCTTCCCGGCAGAGGGGATCGTGATGGTGGGTGGCGGTGCGGGCGAGCGCCGCCACCACGGCCGCGGTCGGCTGCCCGAGCTCGCCCAGGGCCCACGCGGCGGCCTCGGTCACTGACGCTTCGGGGTCGTCGAGGAGCGGCCTCACGTGTGCGCTGTCGCTCGCGACCGCGACCGCCACCGCGCACGCGCGGCGGCGGACGACCGGCGAGCGGTCCACCAGCGCGCGTTCGACGTCGACGTGGGTCGCTGCCTCGAGTCGGGCGAGCGCGCCGAGGGCGGTGGCGCGAACATCGCCGTCGGCGTGTGCGAGCAGGGCCCGCGCGGTGCTCGCGTCGCCCTCGTGGCCGGCCACTGCCGCCCGGCGCCGGCTCGAGCCGGCGGGCTCGTTCCTGTCGGGCACCCTGGGCACAGAGGGATCGTCGCGCAGGGAAGCGGGTGGGTGCGGTTCACCCTCGTTCTTCGAGTTCGCCGCTCGTTCACTCATCGTTCATCATCGTGTCGGTGCGAGGACAGGCCGTGTCCCTAAGGTTCATCGAGGTGCCACTGCGGCCGGCGGTGCATGACAAAGGGAGACCATCGATTATGCGTTCGCGACTCGGCAAACTCGTCGTTCTACTGCTGCTGGTCGGGCTCACCGCGAGCGCGTGCGGTTCGGACAAGAAGAACAACGCGTCGAAGAGCACCACTCCGAAGCAGACGACCACGACTGCCGAGCAGATCACCGCCACGCTCGCGGGCTCGGGCTCCACCTTCCAGAAGTCCTTTGACGAAGCGGTGATCGAGGCCTTCAAGAAGCAGCAGGCCAACATCACCATCAGCTACGGGGGCGGCGGCTCCGGCAAGGGCAAGACCGATCTCGCCGCCGGGGTCGATCAGTGGGCCGGCACCGACAGCCTCGTCAAGCCGGAGGACATGCCGAAGTACACCAAAGGGCTGCTCTACTTCCCGATCGTCGCCGCCCCGATCACGCTCAGCTACAACGTGTCGGGCGTCGACAAGCTCGTGCTCGACGGGCCGACGGTCGCCAAGATCTTCCAGGAGCAGATCAAGACCTGGAACGATCCGGCCATCAAGGCCCTCAACCCCAACGCCAACCTGCCGTCGACCAAGATCGCGCCGGTCCATCGCTCTGACGCCTCCGGGACGACCTCCAACTTCACGAAGTGGCTGACCGCCGCCGCTCCCGGTGTGTTCACGCTGACGGCTGGCGACACCTCGAACTGGCCGGCCGACGAGGTTGCCGGCAACGGCAACACCGGCGTCGCCACAGCCGTGAAGGGGACCTCCGGCGCCATCGGCTACGTCGACTACTCCGACGCGAAGGCATCCGGGTTGGTGTTCGCCTCGATCAAGAACAAGGCCGGCAAGGCGATCGAGCCGACGCTCGAGGGCACCCTGGCCGCCCTCGAGAAGACCTCGTTGAATCCCGACCTCACCTATAACCCGCTCAACGCCGACGGTGACACCGCGTACCCGATCGCCACGCCGACCTGGATCATCACCCAGGCCAAGTACAGCGACGTCAACGTGGTGAAGGCGCTGAAGGCGCTGCTGACGTTCATCTACGCCGACGGCCAGGCGCTGGCCAAGGACGTCGACTTCGCCAAGCTGCCCGACAGCTACCTGACCCAGGCCCGGGCGCAGATCGACAAGATCACGCAGGGCTGAGCCGGCCGACGCGGCGGTGAGAGACAAGAGATCGGAGCTCCGCCCGTGAACCCGCATTCCTCGACGGTCGAGGAGTCGGACCGTGGCGTGCTCAGACGGGCGACGGTCGAACGGGTGGGTCTGCGCGGGCGACGCGCCCCCGGTGACGCGCTCGTCGTCCTTGTCGTCCTGGGGCTCATCGCGCTGTCCACGACGCGAGAAGCGTGGCCGGTGCTGCGTCATCACACGGGGAACTTCCTGTTCACCCAGACGTGGAACCCGCAAGCCGGGCGTCCCCTCTTCGGTTCGCTGGGCTTCGTCTACGGGACCGTCATCTCCTCGGTGGTAGCGGTCGTCTTCGCGGTGCCGGTGAGCGTCGGCATCGCCCTGTTCGTCACGGAGTACGCGCCGCGCTGGCTGCGGCGTCCCGTGGTCTTCCTGGTCGACCTCCTGGCCGCGGTCCCCTCCGTCGTGTTCGGCCTGTGGGGCGTGCTCACGCTGGCGCCGATCCTCCAACACTGGTTCGACCGGGCGGCCGGCGTAGCGCATCCGATCCCGATCATCGGGAGCCTGCTGTCGGCCAACGGTGGCGGCGGCGGGTCGGGGCGCTCCCTCTTCACCTGCGGCCTGATCCTGGCGTTGATGATCACACCGATCATCACGGTCATCACCCGCGAAGTCTTCGAGACCACACCCGCGGGGCAGAAGGAGGCGGCACTCGCGCTCGGTTGCACGCGCTGGGAGATGATCCGGTCGACGGTGTTCCCGCACTCGCGCCACGGGTTCACGGGCGGCGTCTTGCTCGGACTCGGCCGAGCGATGGGTGAGACGATCGCCGCCGCTCTCGTCATCGGATCGAGCGTTCAGGTGACGCGACATCTGTTCAGTCCCGGCGATTCGATGGCCGCGGTGATCGCGAACCAGTTCGGCGAGTCCACGGGGGACTTCCGCGCCGCGCTCATCGGACTCGGCGTGGTGCTGTTCGTCTTGACGATCATCGTGAACCTGATCGCCCGGGCGATCGTCGGGAATGCGGCCGAGGCGACCGGGACCATCGGGCGATGACGGCGTTGTCGGAACCGCATCCGCTGCAGCGGCCCCTGTCCCGGCGACGGCGGGCGGCCAGCGTCGTGAGCGCAACGCTCGTGTGGACCGCGGTCGCGGTGGCAGTCGTCCCGCTGCTGCTCGTGATGTTCACCGTGGTGAAGAAGGGCGGTTCGCTGATCACGCCCCACTTCCTCACCGACGACCTCCCGATCCAGGCCCGGAACAACGAGGGCGGCGTCGGGCCCGCAGTCACCGGCACGCTGATCATCACCGGGTTCGCCAGCCTCATCGCCATTCCCGTGGGGATCCTGGCTGCCGTCTACCTGACCGAGTACGGGGGCACCAGCCGGCTCGCCCGGGTGATTCGGTTCCTCTCGGACGTGATGGCGGGTGTGCCGTCGATCGTGATGGGACTGTTCATCTTCACGGTGTGGGTGGTGCGCTACCAACAACGTTCGGGGCTGGCCGGCTCGTTGGCCCTTGCGTGTCTGATGCTGCCGATCGTCATCCGATCCAGCGAGGCGATGATCCGCCTCGTACCCAACGAGTTGCGCGAGGCGAGCTATGCCCTCGGGTGCCGCAAGGCCCGAACCGTGCTCACCGTCGTGCTTCCCGCCGCGCTCCCGGGTGTCGTCAGCGGTTGCCTGCTCGCCGTCGCCCGCGCCGCCGGCGAAACCGCGCCGTTGTTGTTCACCATCGGCCTGACCTACACGAAGAACCTGAGCCTCTCGGGTGAGAACACTGCGTTGTCGGCCCAGATCTTCTCCAACGCATCCACCTCGTTCGTCGCCGCTCAGCAGCGGGCCTGGGCCGCGGCGCTGACGTTGATCGTCATCGTTCTCCTTCTCTCTGTCGTCGCCCGTATCGTCGCCGCCCGCTTCACGGTTCGGTAGCGGGTCCGGCGACCTCAAGCGCAACGCCTCCAGCGTCGATGTAGGTACGTGAAAGGAGGCGCCGTGACCCACATGGTCATCTTCCGGAGCCCCGAAGGGAAGCCCGGTTACCACCAAGCCGAGGGCCTCGACGAGGCCATGCGGTTCGCCGAGATGCTGCGCAACCAGGAGCAGGTCACCGATGCGCGCATCTTTCGGATGGACGAGGTGCCGATCGAGTTCAAGACCTACTACCGCGTGGAGGTGGCCGCGGCCGGGAGCGGGGACACGGCCTCAGCGGCCGGGACCGGGGACACGGCCTCAGCGGCCGGGAGCGGGGACACGGCCTCAGCGGCCGGGAGCGGAGACACGGCCTCGGCGGCCGGGAGCGGCGAGGTGACCGAGACCCCGGACGTGCCCGAGGGCGATCAGGAACGCCAGGCGGTGTCCGAGCCGGAGGGTGATGATGCGCGGCTCGAGCCGGTGGCGGTGGCGACAGGCAAGGGAGCGGAGCTCGAGGCCGCGGACGCGGGGGCCTTCGGCCCGGGGCGTCATGGCCGCTTCCCCCGCCGCTAGCGCGGCGCGCTCAGCTCACGGCGTTGCGGAGCGCGAGCCCGGCCATGAAGAGCAGCGTCCCGATGACCGCGGCCAGCAGCGCGCCGACGAACGCGACCAGCAGCAGCAGTGCGAGGCCCGAACGGATGCGGCGCAGCGCGCCCACCCGGTCGAGGTCGATGGCGACGGCTGCGCTCACCGCGGCCTCGCGCTTCTGCGGGGACGGTTGTGCCGGTCGCTCCCTTCGCTTCCGCGTGGCCTCGGGTGGCGGCGCGAGCGCCCGCTGAGCAGCGCGTGCCGCGGCCCGGTCGCGGCGGGTAGGGCGTTGGTCCGTGGCAGGCTGTCCGGGCTCGGCAAGCGCGAGCCGCAGCACTGCTGCTACTGACGCTGCCACCACGACGAGGCTGACGACCAACGTGAACACGACCGAACCGATGGTAACGGGCGACGGAGGGAGTCCCGCGCCGCCCGCTCCGGCTTGGCGCTGGCGTTGGTGGATGTCGTTGCTGGTCGTGATCGTCGTCGCAGCCATCGCCGCGGCGTTCGTGCGGCTGCCCTACGAGATGGTGGCTCCCGGGTCCGCTCGTCAGGTGAACGACCTGCTGTCGGTGAAGGGCACCAACGTGTACCCGCCTGACGGCAAGCTCTACTACGCGACGGTGTCGGTGCGGGACGACATCAACCCCTACGAGTTCCTCCGCGCCTCGATCGACCCCAACATCGACCTCGTGTCGAGCAAGGAGGTGCGCGGGTCGATCAGCCCCTCCCGGTTCCGGCAGCTCAACGTCGAGGCGATGGCCAGCTCGAAGCAGGCGGCAGAGGTCGTGGCGTTGCGACGGCTCGGCATCGAGGCTGCCACCGGCAGAGGCGCGCTCATCACCGAGGTCGCACGCGACTACCCGGCCGCGTCGGTGTTGCGCGCCAACGACGTCATCGTCGCCGTCGACGGCAAGCAGGTGAAGTTGGCCGACGACGCGATCGCGGCCATTCGCGCCCACCGACCCGGCGACATGGTGGAGCTGCAGATCGTTCGTGGCCGCCAGCCGGCACGCGAGGTCGAGACCTCCGTCCGTGCGGGGACCGACGGCCGACCGAAGCTCGGCGTCGTGATCGTCACCAAGGACTTCAAGGTCGAAGCACCGTTCGCCATCAGCATCAACAGCGGGAGCGTGGTGGGGCCCTCCGCGGGTCTGGCGTATGCGCTGGAGCTGATCGACGTGCTCACGCCCGGCGAGCTGACCGGCGGCAAGGTCGTCGCCGCGACCGGTGAGCTGGCCGACTTGTCGGGCGACGTGGGCGAGATCGGAGGCGTGGCGCAGAAGACAGTGACGGTGCAGCGCGCCGGTGCCGAGGTGTTCCTCGTGCCACGCGCGAACTACGCCGAGGCCAAGGCCCACGCGCACAAGGGCCTCAAGGTGATCCCGATCGACACCATCGACGGAGCACTGCGTGCGCTCGGCGACCTCAAGGGCAGCAACGCGCCGACCTACGCCCTGCCCGGCCCGAAGCGGGGGGCGTAGGGCCAGGGAGCTCACCGAGGCGGCGAGCGGACGGTGGGCCGAGCCGGCCGAGTGACCGGCTTCACGCTTTCCCCGTCACCGCGACCTCCCGGTAGGCTCACGGGGTCATGGCCGAGGACCACATCGTCATCTCGTCCGGGCGCTCGCTCGCCCCTGAGGAGGTGGCGGCGCGAACGTTCGCGACGTCCTTCCGCGGCTTCGATCAGGCGGAGGTGCGCCTGTTCTTGAAGCGGGTCGCCGACGAGCTCCTGGCACTGGCCGACAACGAACGGCAGCTCCGCCAGTCACTCGACGAGGCTCGCGAGCGGGCCGCCCATCCCGAGCTCGACGAGAGCGCGCTCACGGCCGCGCTCGGCGAGCAGACCACCCGGGTCCTCCAGAGCGCGCGCGAGGCCGCGACCGACATCCGCAACAAGGCCGAGGAGAACGCGGTTCGGGTCCGGCGCGAGGCGGAAGACGACGCCACCCGGCTCCGCGAGGAATCGGAGTCGGTGCTGAACCAGCGCATCGACGAAGCCAACCGGGTGGCGGCCGGCATTCGTGAGGCGGCGCTCGAGGAGAGCACCGCGCTCCGCGAGCGGGCCGCCTCGGAGGCCGCGGCCGAGTTGGAGGCGGCCCGCACGCAGGGCAAGGAGATGGTCGGCGAGGCTCAAGCCGTGCGCGAGCGGCTGCTCGGCGACCTCGCCCGCCGGCGCCGACTCGCCCACGTGCAGATCGAGCAGCTGCGCGCGGGGAGGGAGCGGCTGCTCGAGGCCTACCGGGTGGTGCGCCGCACGCTCGACGAGGCCACCGAGGAGCTGACGGTGGCCGAGGCCGAAGCTCGCGTGGCGGCGGAGGCCGCGGCTCGTCGCACCGCGGCGGAGGAGCCCGAGCCCTCGGTGGGCGACATGGAGGTCGAGCTGGCCACCCCCGAGGACGCGACGCCGGCCGATGTCCCCGCCGCCGACGACGAGGGGGAGCGGCGCTCGGGGGGTCTGCGCATCCTCAGCCGGCGCGGCCAGAAGAGCGGGGCCGACGATGGAGCCGTGCTCGTGGAGGTGCAGCCGCCGTCCGACGACGAGGGCGTTCGCGTGCTCGATGAGGCGTCGCTCCTCGGCACCCCGCCGGCCCCGTCGGTCGACGAGATCTTCTCCCGGATGCGAGCCGAGCGGGAGACGGCTGCGACGACGGCCGAAGCGGTGCCGCCCGCGGCGACAGCTCCCGATGGCGGGGCCCCCACCGAGAAGGCGCTCCCCGATGCCCCGTCTGCTGATGAGCCCGCCGACGTCGCGATCGCGCCCGGCGACGCGCACGTCGAGGCCGGCGCCGACGCGGCGGACGAGACGGCACTGCAACAGCGCGACGAGGTGCTCGAGCCCCTCAGCGCACAACTCGTGCGCAAGTTGAAGCGGGCCCTGCAGGACGAGCAGAACGAGGTGCTCGACCGGCTCCGTACTGCACGCGGCAAGGCGCAGCCCGACGTCGTGCTGTTGTCGGTCGTCGACCAGGCCCGCCGCTACCGCGACGTCGCCGAGCCGTTGCTGGCCCGGGCGGCGCAGGCCGGCGTTCGCTCCGTGACGGGCGCCGACGGACGCGTCGCGCTCCCCGTCGACGACCTCGCGGTCGACCTCGCCTCGGACCTGGTGGGGCCGCTGCGTGACCGCCTCGAGCGGGCGCTGACCGCCGCGCCCGACGACGACGAGGCGGTCGTGGCGAGCCTCGGCGCGGGCTACCGCCAGTGGAAGGCGGAGCGAATCGAGCCGGTGTCCCGCCAACACCTGGCCGCCGCGTTCACGATGGGTGCCTACCGCGCCAGTCCCGACGATGCGAGCCTGCGCTGGCTGGTCGACGACGACGAGGGCGCCTGCCCCGACTGTGACGACAACGCCCTCGCGGGGCCGACGCCCAAGGGGACGAAGTTCCCCACCGGGCAGACGTACCCGCCCGCGCACGCAGGGTGCCGCTGCCTGCTCGTCCCCGCAGCCGCCACTTGAGCGTCGTTTGTCGCGACTGCGAAGCGGTCGCCCTCACGTAGGCTCCTCGGTCATGCGTCCCCCCACGGATCTGCCCCGCCGGCGCCGCTTGCGACCGGCGCGCAGTCGGGCGGGTCTGCTCGTCATCCTGGCCGTCCTGTTCGTTCTCTTCATCTCCTCACGAGGCATCGCAAGCTTCTACACCGACTACCTCTGGTTCGATGAGCTCAAGCTGACGACCGTGTGGCGCGGCGTCCTCTGGGCCAAGCTCGGCCTCGGCGTCGTGTTCACGGCCCTGTTCTTCGTGCTCATGTACGTGAACCTCTGGATCGCGGACCGGATCGCCCCGGCGTTCCGCCCGCTCGGGCCCGAAGAGGAGATCGTCGAGCGCTATCACGAGGTGGTGGGCGCACGCGGCGGGCTGGTGCGCACCGCCATCGCCGGGCTCTTCGCGCTCATCGCGGGCCCGGGCGCGGCGAGCCACTGGAACGAGTGGATCCTCTTCCGCAACCACGTGCCCTTCCACATCGACGATGCTCAGTTCGGGCGCGACATCGGGTTCTTCGTCTTCCAGCTGCCGTTCTGGCGCTTCGTCGTGGGGTGGCTGTTCGCCGCGATCGTCATCGTCCTCGTCGTCACCGCGGTCGCCCACTACCTCAACGGCGGCATCCGCGTGCAGACGCCCGGTCAGAAGGTGACTCCCCAGGTCAAGGCCCACCTCTCCGTCCTGCTCGGCGTGCTCGCCCTGCTCAAGGCGGCCGGCTACTACCTGCAGCAGTTCGAGCTCGACTTCTCGCACCGAGGCGTCGTGCAAGGGGCGACGTACACCGACGTCAAGGCCCAGCTGCCGGCGCTCAAGCTGCTGATCGGTATCTCGATCTTCGCCTTCCTCTTGTTCCTCGTGAACATCTTCATCCGCGGTTGGATCCTGCCGGTGCTCGCGGTGGGCCTGTGGGTCCTCACGTCGGTGGCGGCCGGCGCCGCGTACCCGGCCTTCATCCAGAGCTTCCGCGTGAACCCGGAGGAGTCTAAGAAGGAAGCGCCTTACATCAAGCGGAACATCACGGCCACGCGCGCCGCGTTGAACATCAACGTCAGCAACAAGAGCGTGAAGAACTTCGCGTACGACGACCAGAACCTCAACGCCCAGAGCCTCGTCGACAACTCCGAGACCATCCGCAACGTGCGGCTCTGGGATCCCAAGGTCCTGCAGCTCTCGTACCAGCGACTGCAGGGACTGCGTACGTTCTACGAGTTCAACGACGCCGACATCGACCGGTACAACCTCGACAACCGCAAGACCCAGGTGCTGATCTCGGCACGCGAGCTCAACACCGCAGGGGTCACGTCGAGCTCGTGGGTCAACCGGCATCTGCAGTTCACCCATGGGTACGGTGCCGTTCTCTCACCGGCGAACGCGGTGACGCCCGAGGGCGATCCCCAGCTGATCGTGAAGGACCTTCCCCCGACCGGCGACATCCCGATCGACGAGCCGGGTCTGTACTACGGCGAGAACCTCGAGGGCTACGCCATCGTCAAGACCCAGCAGCGCGAGGTCGACTTCCCCCAGCAGAACGGCACCAACAAGACCAGCACCTACAGGGGCACCGGCGGGGTCGTGATGGACTCGGTGTTCAAGCGGGCCGCGCTCGCCTTGCGCTTCGGCGACTACAACGCCTTCATCTCCGGCTTCATCACCAAGCAGTCGCGAGCGCTCTACGTGCGCGACATACGGGCACGCGTCCGCAAGGTGGCACCGTTCCTCCGCTATGACAACGACCCGTATCCGGTGCTGATGAAGGACTCGACCGGCAAGAACCGGATGTTCTGGGTGCAGGACGCGTACACCGTGACCAACCGCTATCCCTACGCGGAACATGCGCCGACCGACCGGCTACCCACCGCGAGCGGTTTGAACACGTCGTTCAACTACGTGCGCAACTCCGTGAAGGTCGTCATCGACGCCTACAACGGTTCGATGAAGTTCTACGTGGTCGATACCAAGGATCCGATCGTGAAGGCCTACCAGAAGGCCTTTCCGAAGCTCTTCTCACCGAAGTCGGAGATGAGCGCGGAGCTGCGGTCCCATTTGCGCTATCCGGAAGACCTGTTCCGCGTCCAGACCAACGCCTTCGGCCTCTACCACATCAACGATCCGGCCGACTTCTACAACAAGGCCGATGCGTGGGACATCGCGCAGGACCCCGGCTCGGGTCTGGTGGGTAGCAGCGGCACGACGGCGACCACCAACGCCCAAGGTGTGGTGGGACCGTCGCGCGAGCTGCGCATGGACCCCTACTACCTGCTCATGCGACTGCCGGGTGAGCCGCGGGAGGACTTCCTCATCCTGCAGCCCTTCGTCCCCACGTCGAAGGACGACAGCCGCAAGAACCTGACGGCGTTCATGGTGGCCAAGAGCGATCCCCAGGACTACGGGCAGCTCGAGGTGTTCGTGATGCCGCGCAACTTGCAGGTGCCGGGCCCCGCGCTCGTCGACGCCCAGATCAACCAGGACCCCAGCATCTCCCAGCAGATCACGCTCCTGGGCCAGGCCAGCTCCGGCTCGCGCGTCAGGCTGGGCAGCCTGCTCGTGATACCCGTCAACCAGTCACTGTTGTTCATCCGCCCGCTCTACCTCGAAGCCGAGCGCACCGCCCAGCCGCAGTTCAAGAAGGCCATCGTGGTGTACGCCAACCGGGCGGTGATGAAGGACACGCTCCACGAGGCGTTGGTCGAGCTCTTCGGCTCCGCGCCCGAGACGCTCGAGGCGAACGCGGGACAGACGCCGCCACCAGCGCAGCCTCCTGGTCAGCCGGGTCAGACGCCCACGGTTGTCAGCCCGCAGCTCCAACAGCTCTTCGACCGGCTGCGCGTCACGCTGGCGGCGGCGAGTGATGCGAAGTCGAAGGGCAACCTGGCCGAGTTCGAGGCCAAGTACAACGAAGCCGTGGCGATCGCCGCCGACATCCAGGCCGCGCTCGGCGGGTCGGCTGCGCCGCCGTCATCTGCGGCGCCAACGACTACCGCGCCGCCCGCCACCACGACCACGACGGCCGCCTCGGCCTGATCAGGCGGTGGCGGCCCAGCCGTCGTCGGGCCGGGTGTCGAGGCTGTCGGAGAGATCGATGATGGTCTCGGCCAACGTCTGAGCGCGGCGATCGCGCGCGGTCGGCGGGGTGTGCTGATCGATCTCGGACCGCAGCTCGACGGTCACGCGAGCGAGGTCCGCGGCCACCTTGGCCGCGTGGACGCGGACCTCCAGCAGATCGGCGTAGGTCGCATGCTCGAGGCTGTTGTCGACCGCGTCGTCGACGCGCCGCTCGAGACGCTCGAGCCGGTGGTCGAGCTGGGCACCCTGAACCGCGAGCGCGACCAGCACCCGCTCCAACCGCGCCGCGACGACGACCGCACCGCCGGACGGCACGGAGGGGCGGCGGCGGAGCCTCCAGCGCATTGGCGGCAGGGTAGCGGCGCGGTTTGGTCGGCCGGTGGACCCGCGCTAGCTTGTTTGCTCCGCCGCGGGGTGGAGCAGTCTGGTAGCTCGTCGGGCTCATAACCCGAAGGTCGCAGGTTCAAATCCTGCCCCCGCCACCACTCAGTAACCCTTGTGTCAAGCCAAAACGGCCTCTCCCAGCGGAGAGGCCGTTTCGCTTTTTTCGGACTCCGTGTCAATCGTGTGTCAATCGCGCGCCCGACAACATCTCGTCGCTGCCCTCCAGCCGGCGCCGAGGCGCCGCCGGGCCGTTTTAGCGGAGATGATCCTTCTTCGAAGGAATTG
>VAWU01000002.1:3585-35236 GCA_005888325.1 Actinomycetota bacterium | reverse complement strand
GTCCACCAGCACCTTCACCCAGGGCGCCACCGCCTGGAAGGGGTCGTGCTCGGCCGCGCTGGTGAAGTACGCCTGGTGGAAGTAGGCCACCGTGCAGGGGGTGGGGTTGGCGCTCAGGTCGTTCGCCAGCCAGGTGGTGACCGCGTTGCCGTCACAGCCGCTCACCCGGTAGCAGGCGTCGGGCAGGGCCACGAAGTGCCAGCCCCCCCGGGTGAAGGAGTAGGGGGTGAGCGGCTGCAGTCGCACCGGGGCGTGCACGCCGCTCGCCCCGCCCCCGTTCCAGTAGTTCAAGGTGTCGCCCGCCTGCCAGTTCTGGTCGTGGGTGGGGGCGAGGACGGGGTACATCTTGGGCACCAGCGGGCCCCAGGAGCGGTCGAAGTAGGCGTTGTAGTCGCTCATGCTGCCGTCCTGGTACTGGTAGTCGCCCAGGCCCAGGATGAAGTCGGCCCGGGCCGCCAGCGCCGCGGTGCCCGAGGAGTTCGCCGAGCTGGACGGAGGCTGGATGTCGCCCACCGCCGCCACGTGCATGACTCCCCCGCCGGGCGGCAGCACGGTGGTGGTGGCGCGGGGCGCGGTGGTCGTGACCGCAGGGGCAGTGGTGGTGGCGCGGGGCACGGTGGTGGTCGGCTCCGACGACGTCGTCGTCGCGACGGTGGGGTCGGGCTCGGTCTCGATCACCAGCGCCGGTGGCGTGGTGGTCTCGCGGCTGGCGAACCGGCCGGCCGCCTCCTGGGTGTGATCCGGGTCCGGCGCGCCCACGGACGCGAACAACGAGGTGGCCAGCGAGAGCTCGAGCGATCCGCCGTTGGCGATGGCCGGGTTGTGCATCAGCTCGTCGGTGATGTCGATGTCGACCCATTCGTTGGCGCTGATGGGGCCCGCGTGCCCGAGCACGCGTCCGACGTGCTCCGGCGCGTTGTCGAAGGTGATCGCGCTCTCGCGCCAGTTGTCGTCGTTGACGAACCGAACGGCCACGCCCCAGGGATCGTCCTGGATGCTGAAGACGTGCAGGGTCGCCTTCTTCAGGACGCGGTGCGCGGCCGGGATGTCGACGCGAAGGTACGTGGTGTCCCGCTGAGGTCCGCCGTCGACCTTCAAGTACTGCAAATCACCGTGCGCGACGTCGGGATTGCCTTCGCTCACGAACGAGTCGGCGGTGACGGTGAAGGTCTGTGTGGCCGACCTGGTCACCGATGGCGCGAGCAGCTGGGCGATGGCAACCGTGGCGAGGACACACACGGCCGCGCCCACCAAGGCGCGGCGTCGTTGTGTCGTGGGTGCCTCCCCGATGAGGAAGCCGCCGGTCCGGCTCGAGCGGAGTTGTGCGAAGAGGCGACGTGCGTTGCTGAGCATGGCAGTCCGAGACCTTCCCGACGACGGTCAGAGTTTGCGGCGCTGTACGCGTCGTGACGCAACACTCTCTGTATCGGTCGGGAGGTGGGGGGGGCCTGAGCAGAAACTCGGAGAAAATCGCGTCGCCGGCGATTCTGTGAGCGGCGAGGTGCGCGGAGTCGCGCTCTCGTGTCGTCAGTGACGGGGTTCGCGCGCGTCCCACGTGGGGATCAGGCTGCGTGCGGCGCGGGCCTCGTCGACCCGGCTCACCGGTGTGGTACGCGGCGCATCGTGCACGTCGGACGCGCTCTCCCCCGCGATGCGTTCGAGGGCGGCGGCCAGCGCCTCCAGCGTCTGCGGGCTCTCGGTCTCGGTGGGCTCGATCATGAGCGCCTCGTCGATGGTGAGCGGGAAGTACACCGTCGGCGCGTGGAAGCCCTCCTCGAGGAGCCGCTTGGCGACGTCGACCGCGCGCACACCCGCCCGCTTCTTCAGGTTCGCCGCGGAAACCACGCACTCGTGCATGTTGGGTCGGTCGTACGGGATGTCGTAGACGCCGCGAAGACGATGACGGAGCCAGTTCGCGTTGAGCACCGCCGCCTCGGCGACGCGGCGTAAACCGTCGCCGCCGTTGGCCAGGATGTAGGCGTAGGCGCGCGCGAGGGCGAGCGCGTTGCCGTGCCACGAATGGACGCGACCGATCGAGAGCTCCGGCGTCTGCCACCGGTACGTGCCGTCGTCACCCGCAACCGGTAGCGGGCCGGGAAGGAACGGCGCCAGTCGTTCCGAGACCGCGACCGGCCCGGCGCCGGGGCCACCGCCACCGTGCGGGACCGCGAAGGTCTTGTGCAGGTTCATGTGGACGATGTCGAACCCCATGTCGCCGGGTCGGGTGACACCGAGGATCGCGTTGAGATTGGCCCCGTCGTAGTAGAGCAACCCACCGACGTCGTGCACCGCGCGCGCGATTGCGGCGATGTCCTCCTCGAAGAGCCCGAGCGTGTTGGGGTTCGTCAGCATGATGCCCGCGACGTCGTCGTCGAGCTGCTCCCTCAACGCCGCGAGGTCGACGCAGCCGCGGCGGTCGGAGGGAACCGTCACCGTCTGATAGCCGCCGAGCGTCACCGACGCGGGGTTGGTGCCGTGCGCGGAGTCGGGGATGACCACCTTGGTACGGGTCTGGCCTCGGTGGGTGTGCCACGCGCGCATCAGCAGCAGGCCGGTCAGCTCGCCGGCGGCACCGGCCGGCGGTTGCAGGGTGGCCGCGTGCATGCCCGTGATGCGACAGAGGATGTCCGCCAGGTCGGCGAGCAGCTCCATCCACCCCTGGGTGAGAGCAGCAGGCGCGGCCGGGTGCACGTCGGTGAGGCCGGGGAGCGACGCGGCGTCGTCGCAGAGCTTGGGGTTGTACTTCATCGTGCAGGAGCCCAGCGGGTATGCGCCCAGGTCGACCGAGTACTGGCGGTGCGTGAGGCGCGTGAAGTGGGCGACGAGATCGCGCTCGGACACCTCGGCCAGCGGCGTGGGCTCCGGGTCGAGGTGCTCGGTGGGGACCAGGTCGGCGGCGTCCCATTCGGGGAGATCGGTGGCGCGGAACGACCACGCCCGCCGGTCGGGCACCGACAGCTCGAAGACGGTCGGCTCCTCGTCCCGCCCCATCACCGGCGCACTGGAAGCTCTCCCCCCCGGCGCGCTCATGTCGCTCGCTTCTTGTCGTAGTCAGCCGTCCTGAGGACGGCTGCGTACGACGAGAACGGGTGGGGGACCCTCTTGCTCATGCGAGCACCTTCTCGAAGGCGGCGGCATACGCGTCGATCTCGGCGCGCGTGCGCCGCTCGGTGACCGCGACCAGCAGGCCCTCCCCGTACTCGTCGCCCAGGGCGATGCCCGCGAGGAACCCCTGCTCCGCCATGCGCTCGACGACTACCTCGGCGGGAATTGGCGTTCGCACCGCGAACTCTCGGAGCACCGGCGCTTCTGCGATCGGCACCACCCCGTCGAGCGCGAGGAGCGCCTCGCGCGTGTACCGGGTGGCCCGGGCGCAGCGCAGCGCCAGCTCGCGCAGACCGGTCGTCCCCAACCACGACAGCTGGATCGCGCAGCAGACGGCGATGAGCGTCTGGTTGGTGCAGACGTTCGACGAGGCCTTCTCGCGCCGGATGTCCTGCTCACGGGTGCGCAACGTCGTCACGTAGGCCCGGCGCCCCTCGGTGTCCACTGTCTCGCCGACGAGGCGACCGGGCAGGCGGCGCACGTGCTCGAGCCGGCACGCGAACAGGCCGAGGTAGGGTCCGCCCAGGCTGAGCGGGGTGCCGAAGGGCTGGCCCTCCCCCACCACCACGTCGGCGCCGTACGCACCGGGCGACCGCAGCAGCCCGGCGGCGACCGGGTCGAACGCGACGAGCAGCATCGCGCCGCGCGACCGGGCCAGCCGGGCGGCGGCCGTGAGGTCCTCGAGGCAACCCAGGTAGTTGGGGTGCTGGACGAGGATCGCCGCGGGTGCGCCCGGGCTCTCGTCGTCGGGCAGCACGTCGTCGGGCAATGCGGTGACGCCTCCGCGCAGGGGCAGGGTGACGAGGTCGTGGCCGGTGCCCGCGGCGAACGTGCGCACGACCTCGCGCCAGTTCGGGTGGACGCCCTCGCTCACCCACACGGTCGGACGACCGGCTGCGGTCACGGCCAGGTTGACCGCCTCCACACAGGCGCTGGCCCCGTCGTAGAGGGAGGCGTTGGCGACCTCGACGCCGCTGAGGCGGCAGAGGAGCGTCTGGTACTCGAAGAGCGCCTGCAGCACGCCCTGGGCGACCTCGGGCTGGTAGGGCGTGTAGGCGGTGACGAACTCCGACCGGAACGCCAGGCTGCGCACCGCCGCGGGGACCTCGTGGTCGTAGGCGCCGCCGCCGGCGAAGCACACGAGGTCGGGGCCCGCCCGGCGGTTCCGGCCGGCCATCGCCTCCATGTCCGCGAGCACGTCGAACTCGCTCGCCCCGGGCGCCAGGTCGAGGCCGTGGGCCAGCCGGAGCGCCTCCGGGACGGCGCTCCACAGGTCGTCGAGCGAGCCGAGGCCCATGAACTCGAGCATCGACGCGATCTCCGCGTCGGTGTGGGGGACGAAATGGGCCACGTCAGCTCGCAGTCACGAACGGTGTGCGGACGACCCGGCCCGGGAGGTGCTTGCCCCGCACGTCGATCGCAACCGCGGCGCCGGGCTCGAGCGTGGGCGGCACGAACCCGAGCGCGATCCCGTGGCCCAGCACCGGCGAGAAGTTGCCACTCGTCACGTGGCCGACGACGGTACCGCCGGCCAGCACCTCGCTGCCCGTCCGCGGCGGCTGGCGCCCGTCGACCGTCAATCCCCGCAGGAGCCGGGCCACGCCCCGCGCCCGCTCGGCCTCGAGGGGGCCTCGCCCGCGGAAGTCGCCCTTGCTCCAGCCGACGACCCAACCCAGGCCCGCCTGCAGGGGGGTGATCCCCGGGCCCAGCTCGTGGCCGTGGAGTGGCAGGCCGGCCTCCAGCCGGAGCGTGTCACGCGCCCCCAGGCCCGCGGGCCGGGCCCCGGCACCCACCACCTCCTGCCAGAACGCGGGTGCGACATCTGCTGGTACCGCGCACTCCACGCCGTCCTCGCCGGTGTATCCGGTGCCCGCCACGATGCACGGTGCGTCCTTCCATTCGAAGCGGCGCACGCCGAACCGGGGCACGGTGGCGGCGTCGGGCGCCACACCGGCCAGTGTCCGGCGCGCCTCGGGCCCCTGGACCGCGATCACGGCACGGCCGGCGGTGATGTCCTCGCCTCCGACGGCCGCCACCACACGGGCGGTGTTGGACGCGTTCGGCATCACGTGGAACTCGCCGTCGTCGACCCACCACACGATGATGTCGTCGAGCACCGACGCATCGGCCTCGTCGAGCAGGTGGGTGTACTGCGCCCGACCGGGTGCGATCCTGGCCAGGTCGTTGGTGAGCGCGCGCTGCAGCGCGTCGAGGGCCTGCGGTCCGTCGACGCGCACGGTGCCGAGGTGGCTCACGTCGAACGCGACCGCCGCGGACCGGCACGCCCGATGCTCGGCGAGGGTGCCGTCGGTGTACGACAGCGGCATCTCCCATCCCGCGAAGTCGGTCATGCGGGCCCCGAGCGCACGGTGCTCGGCGTCGAGGGGTGAGTGCCGCGACGTCATCGGGCGAGCGTATGCGCTCCGGGAAGGTTGGGTTGGTGGCCTCCCGTGCGGGGTGCGATCAGTCGAACCGGAGCGGGAGGGGCTCGACCCCGTCGTCGACCGGAAGGTCCTGCGACGGCGGTTCGAGCCCGTACTTCACGAGCAGGGCGAGGTAGTCGCGCTGGTAGAAGACCTTCACCTTGACCTCGGGGTGGAGCTCGCGCAGCCGGCGCACCTTGCCGTTCTTCTTGGTGACGAGCTTCTGGTTGAGCGTCGTGATCTCGATGTAGAGCTCGTAGGACGGCAGGTAGAAGTCGGGGCTGAACGCCTGCTGGGGATTCCCGTCGCGATCCCATTCGAGGACGAAGGTGCGGGGCTCGTACTCCCACTCGATGCCGTAGAAGTCGAGCAGCTTCGCGAACTGTCGCTCGGAGTTGTGGGCGAAGCGCGTGAGCTCGTGCGGCAGCACATCGGATGCCGCACCGCGTGGATCGGGTGCGCCCGACGCGGCCAGGTCAGCCTCCGCCGGTGGCGGTCGCCCGCGGGCTCGCCGAGCCCGTCGGGTCGGCCTTCGGGCGTAACTCCAGGATCGCCGCGTCGAGCTCGTCGACCATGCCGCCGAGGGGGACGATGTTCAGGACGCCCTGGCCCTTGCGCACCAGGTCGACGATCTCGCCGTCGGTGCGGGCCAGCACCGAGCCGGTGCCGTTGAGGACCAGGCTCGCCGTCGCGATGTCCTCCCCGAGGTTCGTGCGCAGGTACTCGATGGCCGTGCGCGCCGACCGCAGCGAGACGCCCGCGTCGAGGAGGCTCTTGATGACCTTGAGCTCGACCAGGTCGGTGTACGCGTACCGCCGCTGGGTGCCGCTCCCCTTGGCGTCTGCCAGCGAGGGCCGGATCAGGTCGGTGCGGGCCCAGTAGTCGAGCTGGCGGTAGGTGATGCCGACGAGCTTGCAGACCTGGGGCCCGCGGAACCCCTCTTCAGCTACAGCCACGAGACGCCTCCCTCTCCCCCTCGATCGCTAACAGACGCGTAGTTACGCCGATGTGACCCTCAGCGTAAGTCTTCTCCGCCCATCAAGCAACGACGGTTCCGGGAGTTTCTCGACCCCCCCAGCGAGAGCCCGGCGCCCAGACGAGGCCGCGAGCGAGGCGAGCGAAGCGAGACGAGCCGGCCGGGTGGCCCGGAGGGAGGGGCCCAGATGGGAGGGGTCCCCGCGTCAGCGGGGAGGGACCCATCTGGGAGGGCCCCTGAGGGACAGGCCCCGGCCGGCGGGGGCGGGAGTCCGGCGGCGCCACACACACCAAAACGCCTCTACGAAGCGAAGTCCTCCGGGTTCACCCCCTCGAGGAACTCCCGGAACCGCTCGACCTCCACCTCCTCCTCGTCGTCGTCGCTGACGGTGACGGCGGCCTCCTCGAGCACCCCTTCGTTGGCGAAGATGGGCGTCCCCAGGCGGGCGGCCAGGGCGATGGCGTCGGAGGGCCGGCTCGAGACGCTGTGGCTGCTGCCGTTGGCGGTCATCTCGATCTCGGCGAAGAAGGTGCCGTCGCGCAGGTCGGTGATCACGATGCGCTCGACGGAGACCTTGAGCTCGCCCAGGAGGTCCCGCATGAGGTCGTGGGTCATCGGGCGCTGGGTGACGACGCCCTGCAGGGCGAAGGCGATGGCGGTGGCCTCGACCGCACCGATGAAGATCGGGAGCACCCGGTGCTCACCTTCGGCCTCCCGCAGCAACACGATCGGGTTGTTGGTGGGCAACTCCACGCGGACGCCGACGAGACGCATCTCGACCACATCTGACCCTACCTCGCGAACAGAGCGCCGACGTAGGCGTCAGGATCGGCCTGGAGCAGGTCGAGATCACCCGTCACGACCCGGTCGAGGTTGCGGTAGCGGCCCGCGAAGTCGAGCCCATACCCGAGGACGAACTCGTCGCCGATGTCGAACCCGGTGAAACGGACGGGGGTCGGCACGATGCGCCGGACCGACTTGTCGAGCAGCGTGCACGCCTCGACCGAGCGCGCTCCCCGGCCACGGAGCTCGCGGAGCAGGTACGTGAGGGTCAGGCCCGTGTCGACGATGTCCTCGACCAGCACCACGTCGCGACCGAACAGGTCGAGGTCGAGGTCCTTCACGATCCGCACCCGGCCGGTCTCCGGCGCGTAGGCCGAGATCGCGAGGAAGTCGACCACCGGCACGACGTCGAGGTGCCGGACCAGGTCGGCGAGGAAGGGCACCGCGCCCTTGAGGACCGCGACGAGCACGACGTCGTCGTCGTACGCGGCCGAGATCTCGCCGGCCAGCCGCTGCACCCCGGCGCGCAGGTCGTCCGCCGGTATGAGCAGCCGAGGTGTCAGGAGAGGTACTCGTGGAGGGCTTGGCGCAGCATGGCGGCACGAAGCGCCTGCCCGAGCCGGGCCAGCTCGCCCAGCGTCGCGATCGCCTGCGTGTGGGCCTCAGGGTTGCGCTGCTTCAGCATCGGCATCACCACCTGCTCGAAGAAGCTCGCCTCCCGTTCGCCTGCGTTGCGGTACATGCGCAGGTGGCGCGCCTCGACGCCGAACTTCATGAACCCCGCGGCCAGGTTCGCCACCACGAGCGCGTCCTCGTCGTAATAGACGCTGCCCCCCACCGAACGGCCGGCGAGGATCCCGTAGCGCTCGAGCTCGTGGAGGTCGTCGACCTCCAGCCCGCTCGCCGAGGCGAGCTCGCCGAACGTGAGGTTGGCGCCGGAGACGCCGGTGGCCAGTGGGTCGCCGTCGCGGCCGGCGTCGACGCGCGGGCGCCGAACGGCCGGCTCACGCGGCCGCGCCGGCTCCTCGGGAGCCACCGCGTCGCCATCGGGCTCGGGGACCGCGCCGGCGAGCCGTCCCTTGATCACCTTGAGCGGGAGGAAGTGCTCGCGCTGCTGGCGCAGGATCCAACGCAGGCGCTCGACATCGGTCTCGTAGAACTTGCGGTAGCCCGAGGGCGTGCGCTCGGGGTCGAGCAGGCCCTGGCTCTCGAGGAAGCGGATCTTGGAGATGGTGACGTCGGGGAACTCGTCCTTGAGGAGGGTCAGCACCTCCCCGATCGACATGAAGGCCCGGTCCGCCACGGCGCCTCTACCCCTGCGCCGCGTCGGCGCCCGAGAAGAAGACCAGCTTGAACTTCCCGATCTGCAGCTCGTCGCCCGGCGCCAGCGGCGACTCGTCGATGCGCTCGCGATTGAGGTACGTGCCGTTGAGCGAGCCCACGTCCTTCACGCGGTACGACCCGTCGGGCTGGTGGACCACCTCGACGTGGCGGCGCGAGACGGTGATGTCGTCGAGGAAGATCTCGCTGTCGGGATGGCGCCCGGCGCGCGTCACCTCGGTGTCGAGGAGGAAGCGCGATCCCGCGTTGGGCCCCCGTTTCACGACGAGCATCCCGGCGCCCTCGCGGAGGTCGTCGATGGTGACGCTCAGCTCCTCTTCGGCCACGTCGCCGGCCGCCTCGATCGGTGTGAAGGTGATGGTGGTGTCGTCACCCGAGGACCGCGCCAGCACGGCGCCGCACGACGAGCAGAATCGGGCGCCAGAGGGGTTTCGATGCCCGCACTGGTTGCAGAACACGGCACTCAACGCTAGCCGGTCCGTGGTCTTCGGCTTCGCTGGGCTCCGGCTCGCTCGCGACCGCGTGACCCGCGCCTCAGTCCTGGACCAGCCGCTGGTAGCCCTCGGCGTCGAGGAGCGCGTCCAACGCGGCGGCGTCGGTGGGCTCGATCACACAGATCCATCCCTCGCCGTAGGGATCCTCGTTGATGCGTTGCGGCGCGTCGGTGAGCTCGCTGTTGACCTCCACCACGGTGCCCGCGACCGGGGCGTAGATGTCGGAGACGGACTTGGTGGACTCGACCTCGCTGAACGTCGCGCCCGCCTCGAGCCGCGCTCCCCGCTCCGGCAGTTGCACGAACACGACGTCGCCGAGCGCGTCCTGCGCGTAGTCGGTGATGCCGACGCGCACCCTGCCGTCCTCGATGCGTGCCCACTCGTGATCCTGCGTGTAGCGCCGGTCGTCGGGGACGTTCATGGGCGGCGACGATAATCCGTGACGCGGGCGTTCAGCGCAGGATCTGACGGATGCGGCGGGCGTACTCCTGGGCCAGACGCACGGCCTCGGCGTCGCTCTGCCCCTCCGCCCAGACGTGGGTGACGGGCTCGTCCGGGTCGGGGAGCACCAGCGCCCACCCGGCCTCGTGCATGACCTTCACCCCGTCGACCAGCACCAGCTCACGGTCCTTGCTGCGTTCGACCAGCGACCGCATGACGAGGCCCTTGTGCTCCCAGGGCGTCACCACGCTCTCGTGGGCGATCCACGTGCGCGGCAGGCCGGCGACGATCTTCGACAGCCGCAGGCCCGAGGCGGCGAGCAGCTGGAGCACGTTGACGAACGACGCGGCGGCGTCGTAGGCCGGCAGGAAGTCGGGCCAGATGAAGCCGCCCTCCTGACTGGCCGCCCACACCACCCCCTGCCCGGCCGCGACCTCCATCAGGTGGGGCGTGGACAGCTTCGTCCAGGTGATCTCGGCGCCCGCCTCCTTCGCGATGCGCTCGGCCTGGCTGCTCGCCGAGACGGGCAGCGCCACCGAGGCATGCTCCCGCGTCGAGGTGACGAGCGTGAGGAGCGCCATCAACGCTTCGTCGTTGGTGAGCACGTGGCCTTCGTCGTCGATGAGCGTGATGTGCTCGCCGTCGGGGTCGATCACCGCGCCGAGGTGGGCCTTCGACGTGCGGACGAGCTCCGCGACGTACCGCGCGTGCACGTCGACCTCGAAGGCGGCCGCGCCAGCGGTGGACGCGTAGGGGTTGACGCTCAGCACGTCGGCCCCCAGCTTCGAGAGGACGTTGGGCATCACGAACGCGGTGGTGCCGAAGGCGTAGTCGAGGACGACGCGGTAGCTCGCGGCGCGGATGGCGTCGGCATCGACCGAGCGCATCAGGGCGGCGGTGTAGTACTCGAGCGCATGTGGCGGGAAGCCGATGTCGCCGATGTCCGCCGCGAACGCGCGGCGGTAGTCCTGACGGTGGTAGTAACGCTCGATCTTGCGTTGGGTCGCTTCGTTGATGTCGGTGCCGTCGGCGTCGAAGAAGCGGAGGACGACCGACTGCGGGTCCCCGGGCACGAGCCGCACGGTGATGCCGCCCTGCGCGCGCTCGGAACGCACCTGGAACCGGGTGACGGGCACCGGCGCCACCTCGAGGTCGTCGACGTTGACGCCCGCGGCGTTGAGGCCGGCCATGACGGCCCGTTTGAGCGCCCGTGCCGCCCGGCTGGAGTCGCGCGACGTCGTCACCGTGCTCCCCTTCTTCAGGGTGGTGGCGTAGGCCATCGCGATCTGCACCGCGAGCTCCGGGGTGACGTCGACGTTCGCCAGACCCGAGACCCCGAGCCGGCCGAAGAGCATCCGCGCGCCGCGCGACTCCCAGACGATCGAGGAGTTGATGATGGCGCCGGGCTCCACGGTCTTGAAGGGGTAGACCTTCACGCCCGGGTTGATGACCGCGTGCTCGCCCACGTAGCAGTCGTCGCCGAGCACCACCCCTTCCTCGCACCGCGCGCCCAGACGCAGGTCGCTGGAGCGGCCGATCACCGACCCGCGCAGCCGCACGCCCTGACTGATGTACGCGTTGTCATGGACGACCGTGCGCTCGATGTACGCGTCGCTGCGCACCATCACGTTGGCTCCGAGCACGGTGTACGCACGCAGGTTGGCACCCGCCTCGATCCGGCAGTAGTCGCCGATCAACGCCGGGCCCTCGACGGTGGCGTTGGGGTCGATCTCCGACCCCTCCCCCACCCACAGACCCTCCGCCATCCGAAAGCCGGGCACGTCGACCTCGACCTTGCCGTCCAGGATGTCCTGATGGGCCTTCACGTAGGCTTCGAGCGTGCCCACGTCCTCCCAGTAGCCGTCGGCCACGTAGCCGAGGAGCGCCTTGCGATCCGCGAGCAGCTTCGGGAACACGTCGCCGGAGAAGTCGAAGGACTCACCTTCCGGGATGTAGTCGAAGATCTCCGGCTGGAGGACGTAGATGCCCGTGTTGATGGTGTCGCTGAACACCTGGCCCCACGTCGGCTTCTCGAGGAAGCGGTCGACGGAGCCGTCCTCGCGCGTGATCACGATGCCGAACTCGAGCGGGTTCTCCATCGCCTTCAGCGCGATCGTCGCCATGGCCTTGCGCTCCTCGTGGAAGCGCACGACCTCCGACAGGTCGAAGTCGGTGAGCACGTCGCCCGAGATCACGAGGAAGGGCTCGTCGAGCTCGTCCTTGGCATTGCGCACCGAGCCCGCGGTGCCGAGCGGGGACTCCTCCGTGGCGTACACCATGCGCACGCCGAACTCGGACCCGTCGCCGAAGTAGGTGCGGATGGTCTGGGGCAGAAATGCGAGGGTGACGACGATGTCGTCGAAGCCGTGCTCCTTCAGGAGCTTGACGATGTGCTCCATCATCGGCCGGTTGACCACGGGCATCATCGGCTTCGGCGCGTTGGAGGTGAGGGGGCGTAGCCGGGTGCCCTCGCCTCCCGCCATGATCACGGCTTTCACGTGACGGCCCTCGGGTGTACCGCCCTCAGGTGAAGGGCCCTCACGCCGGGCTCCGCGCCCGGCCCTCCCGGTAGGCGTCGAGCCCGAGGGGGACGTAGGCGATCGCCGCGTACCAGCTGAGGACGATGCCGGGGATGACGAAGGTCCACGCGAGGAAGCCGGCGAGGCCCTGCCACCCGAGGTGGTCGGCGTGACTGCCGAGGAAGAGGGGGAACGCGACCATCAAGGCGAACGTGCCCGCCTTGCCCACCCAGGTCACGTCGATGCGTCGGGCGCCGAGCGCCGCGAGCGCGAGCACCGCACCGGAGACGAGGACCTCGCGCACGATCGTCACCACGCCGATCCATACGGGTACCGAGCCGTCGATCATGATGGCGACGATCCCGACACCGAGCAGGATGCGGTCGGCCGTGGGGTCGAGCACCTTGCCCACAGTCGAGACCTGGTCGAAATGGCGGGCGACGTAGCCGTCGATCCAGTCGGTGGCCCCCAAGCCGCCGAGCAGGTAGGCGGCGGCGGCTCGGTTGTCGCGACCGAAGAGCAGATAGAGGAACAGCGGCACGCAGCACAGGCGGACGACGGAGACGATGTTGGGGATGGTGAGCACCCCGTGTGCACCGGACGCCGTCGGTCGTCGGACTCCTGTTGGCTCGACCGCGGGCACCGTCACGCGACCCGAGTCTAGGAGGTGCGCATCCATCGCCCGGCGGCGGCGCGCCGCCTCCTCCGCGGGCAGCACGACAGTGCCTGCGGCCAGGTCACCGAGCGTCAGCCGCTGCCGGTTGACGAGCGCGATCGCATAGCCGAGGCCCCCCAGGAGGAGCGAGGGAATGCGCGCCGCCTCCCGGATCACGCACCAACCCAGACCCGGTACCTCCCCCGTGGATCGGCGCACGACCTGGAGTCCGAAGCAGTACTTGCCGAGGGTCTGGCCGTACCAGAGCCGGTCGAAGAGGACCCGGTACGCGAGGGGCACGACGATCAGGAGGGTGGCTCCGATCACCCCGTCGAGGAAGGCCCGCGAGACGTCGTAGCGGTCGATCACGTCGACGGTGAACCCGTCGTAGCGGTCGAGCACCGCGGCGAGGCCGAGGAAGGCGCCCACCTGGATGGTGAGGACGATCCCGGTGTCGATCAGCCACGCCGACAAGCGGTGACCGGTCAGCGCCCGCTCTCGGGGTCGAGCGGCGGCCGCGTCGCGGGCGTCCTGGTCGAACGGGACGACGGGCCGGGCCCGTGTGACTGCCACCATCCGCCCATTCTTCCCGCGCCGGCCCGGGCCGGTGGGAACTGCCCGATTCGACGGTTGAGGGTTGTATCGCGCCATCAGTTCTGATATTCCGACACAGATGATGGTCGACCGGGGCGCCCGGCGGCGGGAGCGCACCCGTGCCAGCCTGCTGGAGGGAGCCCGGCGGGTCATCGCCGCCAAGGGCTTCGACGCGGCGACCATCACTGAGATCACCGAAGCCGCCGACGTCGGCTTCGGCAGCTTCTACAACCACTTCGAGTCGAAGGACGAGCTGCTCAGGGTGCTCGTGACCGAGGCCGTCGACGCCCACGGACGCGCCATCGACGGCCTCATGGCCGACGAGTCCGACCCGGCCCGTCTGGTCGCGGCAGGTGTCATGCACACGGTGGCCATGGCCGAGCACGACCCCTTCTGGGCCTGGTTCATGGTCCGCACCGGGTTCGGCGAGCACAGCGAGTTGGGTGCGCCGCTGCTGGTCCGGTTGTTTCGCGATGTCGGGCGCGGCGTGGCATCGGGACGGTTCCCCGTCGACGACGTGGCGACGTCGGTCGCGAGCGTGAGCGGCGCCACCTGGGCGGTGATCCGGGCGCGTCTTGCCGGCGCCGCGTCGCCCGACGCGGGGCGGCTGCTCGCGGAAGGCGCGCTCCGCCTGCTCGGTCTCCGCGCCGCCGACGCACGCCGCGCGGTGGCGTCGGTCGTGGCCCTTCGCCTGACGGAGGCGATCTGATGAGTAGCGGGCTGTAGTTGGAGCCGTTCGACATCACCGAGCCCTACCGGGTCGAGCACCTCGAGCTGCGCTGGGCGCGCATCGACGGCCGGCCGTACCGCGCGACGGTCTGGCGTCCCGCGACCGACCTGCCGGCGCGGGCGCCGTGGGCGACCCTGCTCGACGTGCCCGGCGGACCGTCGACGTACTTCGACCGGAGCGTGGACTTCTACTTCAACCGCAAGCTGGCGGCGTGCGGCGCCGTGGTCGTCGCCATCGACTTCCGGCGAGGGCCCAGCCATCCGTACCCGTCCGCGTGCATCGACGTCAACGCCGCCATCCGGTGGCTCAAGCGGGAGGCGGTGGCGCTCGGCGGCACGGCCGAGCGGCTCGGCGTGGTCGGCGCCTCGTGCGGTGGCCAGGTCGCGCTCCTGTCCGCGCTGCGCCCGCACGACCCCGTCTACGCCAGCGCGAAGGGGCACGAGACCGTCGAGGCGTGGTCTCCCGGCGTGCAACCCGATGCCGCCATCGACTACGTCCTCGCGCTGTGGCCGATCACCGACGTGCCCGGGCACTACGCCTACGTCACGGGCCGGCCCGACGACGACGAGGTCGCCGCGTACCTCGTCCGGGCCCACGACGCGGTGTACGGCTGCGCGGACCGGATGCGCGAGGCGTCGCCGCTGCACACGGTGCAGGAAGGGCGCGCCCAGCGGCTCCCACCCGTGCTGCTGCAGCTTCCCGAGCTCGACTGCCAGGTGCCGGTCTCGACCCAGGAGGCGTTCATCCAGGCCTACCGGCGAAGCGGGGGCTCCATCGAGCCTGCCCTGCTGCCCGGCATGGCGCACAGCGCCGCCAACGACCCCGGCGACGACGCCGACCAGTGCGTCGAGGTGATGAAGCGGTTCGTCGCCGCCCGGCTGTCGGGCTGAGGCGCCGGGCGTAGGTAGCGGGACCCGCTACCGCGGGGCGCTGCACGCGGTGAGGGTCACCGGACCCGAGCCCTCCACGTGCGCGTCGGCCGTCGCAGCCCACGCCCCGAGCGCCTGCGCGAGCACGCGGTCGGCGCCGGGACCCAGCATCGTGAAACGCACGCGCGTGCACGACCGGTTCCCGCTGTTCCAGGTGACGAAGCGGCTCCCGCCCCAGGCCTGCGCGATGGCGAACGCGTCGTGGTCGTCGATCACGCGCGCCAGCAGATAGACGAGCTGGTACTCCCCCACCACACCCTGGTCGACGATGGGCCCGTCCGCGGGCGGAGGGGAGACGGCGATCGGCCCGACACCCGCGAGATAGCGGTCGGGGTGCATGATCTCGGCCGTGCTCTGCGGGTACGAGCGAAACGCGGCGTCGAGCGCGGCCTGGCCACGCGTGCCGCGCACGGCATCGTTCCACGCCATGCCGACGACGTAGGGGAAGTTGTCGAAGCTGGTGTAGTAGGCCTGGTTGTAGATGTCGTCCTGACGCCCCCGCGCCTCGCGCTCGATGGCGTCCTGCTCGATCACCGTGAGCGTCGAGAGGTAGCTCCGCATGGTGCGCTGCGCGTCCCCTTCGACGACCGCGCGTGCGGCCAGTGCCGCGTCGTTGTTGTCCGCGCGGAGACGGGAGAGGTCGAACTGCTGGTCCTGCAGGGCATGGGTGAGCTCGTGCACGAGCACGTAGCGGGCGTACGGCGTCGTGCCCACGCCCTTCACGTACAGCTCCTTCGTCGCGGGGTCGTAGAAGCCGAGCACCCGCTCGAGGTCGCGCTTCCTCTCCTGCGCCAGGTCGACCTCGTCCGGCAGCAGACGCAGGGCGCGCAGCGTCGCCTCCTCCGCGTGCAGGTCGGTGACGTCGGGTGACGAGCTCGCGTCGAGGCGCTCGAGGAACGGCGCGTCCTTCAGGATGGTCACCTTCACGGGCGTCTTGTACCTCAGCCCCCGCGCCCGCTCGACGAAGCTCTGCAGCTGCACCACGATCTCGTCGAGGGTGTCGAACGAGGCCTTGGCCGGGTTGGCCGCGGTGCCCGGCGCTGCCTTCTTCTTCGCGCCCGGCTTGGTCAGGCTGCGCACGGCGACGGCACCGATGACGATGGCGCCCACGACCGCGAGCGCGCCCACGAGACCGACGACGACGGGCATGGCGCCCGGCTTGGGAGCCGTCCCCCCCGACCGCGGCGGGCCTGGCGGCGTCGGGGTGATCGGCGTCGGGGTGATCGGCGTGGGGGTGATCGGCGTGGGCCCCCGGTGGTCCGGCCTGCGTCCGCCCGAGCGTCGGGCCCGCCGGGGCTGGCTGCCGGCTCGCACGCGCGAGCGTCTGGGCCTGCCGCCCGCAGCGCGGGCAGCTGGCGAAGGCCGCGGGGTTGTCCCGACCGCAGCGGCAGGTCCAGCGTCCGTCCATGCCTCTCCAGGGTGGCACACGAAAGTCCCCGGACCTCCTGCCACGTGTCGTGGCTGGCGCGCGCGGTCCGTGTCTTCTGCTGCCGGGATGGGATTTCCGCTCAGCCCGCGTCACCCGCGCGCCGAAGCAAAAGCCGAGTCGAGTCCGCATTGCGGCGGACAGGAGGCGAGATGAACATCCGAGGGATCATCGCGGCGGTGGCACTGGGGGGCGGCATGGTGGCCGCCGCCATCGGGCTGCTGCTCATGCGGTCCGACGACCTGGACACCTTCCGCGCCGGAACCGTGCTCATCGTGCTGGGGCTGGCCATGCTCTTCGGCGGGGTGATCTACCGCATGTCGGGCGACGACCCCGAGAGCCGCTGGCAGCTGCGCCCCCGCCGGAGCGAGGCCCCGCCGCCCGAGGCGTGAGCTAGCTGGTCGCTTCGCTCCCCCGGCCGGGGAGCCGTGTAGGCGTCAGCCCGCGGCGCTGGCGGCGCGCAGGGTGCAGGCGTTCACCACCACGACCGTCAGGTACACGCCGGCCACCGCCCAGACCGCGCACACGAGGCGCAGGCGCGTGACCCGTTGGCGGAGGACGAACGCCATCAGTCCCGCGATGAGCGTGAGCTTCACCGCGGCGGCGTCGCCTGCGCCCATGAGCGCCCTTCCGAGCGGGTTGAGATCGCCGCCGTAGCGCGAGAGCACGGCGTCCATCACCAGCAGGTCGGTCGCGAGGAGCGTGGCGAGCACGACGAGGCCGGTCAGCGCGGCCGTGCGCCCGAGGTCAGGCGTGCGCTCCAACGTGCCCCCTCTCCGAACCCGCGCGAAGGGCGAAGTATGCGTTCGCCGGCACGCGAATGGCAAGACCCTCGAGCGAACATGACGCTCGGTTGCTTCCTCACCGCGGAGAGTCGAAGCGGTCCGCGCCCACGGGTCGCGCTCCGCCGCTCGCGCACGTAGAGTCCGACGATGGACGTCGGAGGAGAGATCCGCCTCGGCAGCGCGCTCTTCACGTTGGTCGAGCCGCACCCGGGACACGAGGTCGCGTACAACCGGTGGTACGAGCGCGACCACTTCTACGCCGGGTGCCTGGTCGGTCCCTGGCTCTTCGCCGGCCGCCGGTGGGTTGCGACGCGCGCCCTGAAGGATCTCCGGTTCGGTGCGCAGCCCGACCTCCTCGGGGGCGAGCGGCGGGGCTCCTACCTCGCGATCTACTGGGTGGTCGACGGCAAGCACGACGAGCACTTCGACTGGGCGCTCGACCAGGTGAAGTGGCTGCACGCCAACGGCCGCATGTTCGAGCACCGCGACCACGTGCACACTTTGCTCTACCGGTACGAGTGGTGCGCCGACCCCGGCGGACGGGGCGTCCCGCCGGAGCTCGCCCTCGACCACCCGTACGCCGGGCTCGCCGTCACGATGATCGAGCGGGCCGAGGGCGTGGGCACCGACGTCGTGCGCGAGTGGTGGCAGGAGACGGGTACGTCCGAGCTCTCGCTCGCGTTCGCTCCCATCCCCCTGCCCCCCGGCGCCCCGGTCACGCAGCCGGGGCTCGACCGACTCGAGCGACGCACGCTGCTGCTCGGGTTCAGCTCCGATCCGCCTTCGGAGCGGTGGCGCGCGCACCGCGCCGCGTGCGAGTCGGCGGCATCGCGCGCGGTCGGCCGGGTGGTGTGGTCGGCGCCGTTCGTTCCCACCGTGCCGGGCACCGACGCGTACACCGACGAGCTGTGGTGACGCCCGGCGGCTAGCGCGCGCTCGGCGGGCGCCCCGCGGGGTCACGGACCGCCGAACCCGAAGTCGGCGAAGACCTGCAGCGCGTCGTCGGAACGCACGAACCTGACCCACGCGTCCGCGGCCTCGCGGTGCTGTGTCTGCTTGGTCACGGCGATCTGGTACAGAGCCTGGAGATCGCTGTCGGCGGCGCTGTCGATCGGCACAGCCTGGGCCGCGTCGCCCGCCGCCTTCACCTCGCCCGAGGTCACGATGCCCGCGTCGACGTCGCCGCGCGTGACGTGGGAGACGACCGCCTTCACGTCGGCTTCCTGCACCTTGGGGCTCGCGGTCACGCCGGCCTTCGTCAACGCTTTGGCCGCGAGCATCCCGTACAGCACGCCGGGAGTGCACATGGCGAACGTCACGCCCGGCTTGCCGAGATCGGCCAGACCGGTGATGCCCTTGGGGTTGCCCTTCTGGACGAGGAGGGTGAGCACGCTCCGGGCGATGGGCAACGCGTCACCGACCTTCCCTGCGGCGATGACCTTCACCATGTCGGCGTCGTCGCCGGCGACGAAGACATCGGCCGGCGCGCCGTCGTTGATCTGCTGCGCCAGCGCCGAGGACTCGCCGAAGGTGAAGTTCGAGACGACCCTCGCGTTCGGATTCTTCTTCTCGAACGCCTTGCCCAGCGCGGTGAAGACCTCGGTCAACGATGACGCGGCGAAGACCTTGAGGTCGCCCCTCACCTCGGTCTTGGGGAAGGTCGTCGTGGTGAACTCGGGAAGGTTGCCCCCGCCCTTGCTGCCGCCACCACACCCGACCGCGACGAGCAGGATGGCGAGGAGCGAGACGAGAAGCGGACGCGGTCGGCCCGGCAACGCAACTCGTCGCCCGGTGGGCCGGCACCTCGACGTCGCACTCATGTGCGGGGAAACTAGCAACAAGGGTTTCGCGGGTGGGTGCGGGGCTAGGCCGGCACCGCTTCGAGCGTGGCGAACGGGAACATCGCGACATCGCTTCGGAGCCGGTCGAGGGCCTCGGCGCGGTCTTTGAGGTAGCGGTCGAAGAAGTCGAGGCTGACCTGGGCCACGAGATGGAAGTCGGGGGGCCCGCCGCGGTAGGGCGTCGAGTGCGTCCCGCCGTGGATCGTGACGAAGAATTTCGGCGGCCGAGCGGTCCGGAAGACGTCGTGGCCCGCTGCGATCGGGAAGGAGAAGTCGGCGTCACCGTGGAAGAAGAGGACTGGCTTCGCGGGACGCCCTGTGAAGTAGCTGCCGCCTGTGAACGGCGGCGCGATCACCGACTCCAGGACCACCGCGTCGATCCGATCGTCGGCACAGCAGGTGTTGAACGCTGCCGCGAGCGCAGTGATGGCTCCCGACGAGTGACCGTCCACTGCCACGTGACGGATGTCGACCTCCTTCGGCAGCTCGGCATGCATGCGCGTGATCACGAACGAGACGTCGGCCGGCTGGTTCTGGATGTCGGCGGTGACGCTGGCCGTGCCCCGAACCGTGAGTGGGTGTCGCGGAGCGGCCACGACGTACCCGGCCCGGGCCCAGATTCGCAACGATGGCTCGTACTGCTGCGGTTCGCCGTTCTGGCCGTGGCTGAAGACGATCAGGGGGAAGGGCCCGCGAGCCGCCGGGGCATCCGGCACGTCCGCGTCCGACGGCTGTCCTTCGGCGGGATACCACACGTTCGTGACGATGGAGCGGCGGGGAGCGTCGGGCCGGGTGTCCTTGACGTTCAGTGGCCGGCTCTCGTCCACGAAGGCGAACGTGCGCACCCCCACTGCGTACGGCCCCGTCGTCTGCTGTGCCGCGCTCGGGGGCGTCGTCACCGTCGGCTTGGAGTGACGCGCCGCCGTCTGCGGTTTGTCGTCGTGACCGCACGCGACGGCGACGAGCATTGCGACAAGCAGCACGGCCGGGATTCGCCGGGTCACCCGCCAACGCTACGACACCGCGATGGTCGCGCCGGCGCGTGCGCGCCTCTGTCGGGTGTCGAGCGGCCCGGGCGGAGAACATACAGCGAGCAGCCTCCCGGCAAGGCAAGATCGCCGCCATGGGCGACCTGGCCGCGGATACAGCTGTGCAAGGCGCGGACGGGCGTTTCGTCGCGGACCTGTCGTCGGAGTGGGAGATCTGGGGGCCGAGCGGGGGCTACGTCGCTTCGGTCGCGCTCCGCGCCGCGGCCGCCCATGCCGGCTTCGAGCGCCCTGCGAGCTTCAGCTGCCACTTCCTCTCCGTGGCGCGCTTCGAGCAGGTGCAGATCGACGTGCGGACGCTCCGGACGAGCCGGCGGGCCGAGTCGGTGGCCGTGTCGATGAGCCAGGACGGCACCGCCGTGCTGGAGGCCATCGCCTGGTTCGTCGCGTCCGGCGACGGGCTCGTCCACGACCACGCGGCCATGCCCGACGTCGCACCGCACGACGGCCGCCCGTCCGTCACCGAGCTGCTGCCGCCGGACGAGCCTTTGATCTATCCGTTCTGGATCAACCTCGATCACAAGCCGCTCGAATGGTGGCCGAACCCGGCCGACCGGCCGGCGGGCGAGCCGGTGTTCCGCGGCTGGTACCGGTACACGCCGGTCGCGACGTTCGTCGATCCGGCCGTCGACGCGTGTCGGTCGTTGATCCTGCTCGACACCATGAGCTGGCCCGCGGCGACGCGTGGGCACCCGCACGACCTCGGCTGGATGGCACCGACCCTCGACCTCGCCGCGCAGTTCCACCGATCGGAGCCCTCGGTGGAGTGGCTGCTCGCCGACGGTGTGGCTCCGATCGCCGAGGACGGGCTGATCGGCTTCCGTTCCCATGTGTGGGCGGACAGCGGCGCGCTCCTCGCCTCGGGCGCGGGCCAGCTCCTCTGCCGCCCGATTCGAAGGTGAGACCCGCGGGGCCGGCGCACGGGTGCGTCCGGAGCCCTCGACCGGCGCGGTAGGGTCGCCCACTTCGCGAGTGGAGAGGTGAGAGCTCTGCGGGGGAACACCCTGCCGTCCAGAACGCTCGGGGTGACGTGTGCCCTCGGCGCCCTGCTCCTCGCGCTGCTCTCGTCGTGCAAAGACGGCAGCCGCCCGGCGGCGAGGACTCGCGCCCGGACGCTCGACCCGACGACCACCGCGCCGCTGCCCACGACCTCGCCGTCCACGACCTCATCGGTGGTGGTGGCTCCGCCCCCGCCCGGCGGCGACGCGACGATCGTGGCCGCGGGCGACATCGCGTGTGATCCGACGGATGATCACTACCGCGGGGGCTCGGGCGCGGCGAGCGAATGTCACCAGCGCGCCACCGCGGAGCTGGCGGCGGCCCAGAACCCGACCGCCGTGCTGCTGCTCGGCGACATCCAGTACGAAAGCGCAACCATCCAGGCGTTCCGCGGCTCGTTCGACCCGATATGGGGGCGCCTCAAGCCCATCAGCCACCCGGCGCCGGGCAACCACGAGTACGTGAAGGGCGACGCTCCCGGCTACTACTCCTACTTCGGGCCCGCCGCGGGCCGTGCCGACCAGGGGTACTACAGCTTCGACATCGGTTCCTGGCACGTCATCGCGCTGAACTCGAACTGCACCAAGGTCCTCGGTGGTTGCTCGAGGAACAGCCCCCAAACCACGTGGCTGCGAGCGGATCTGGCCGCGCACCCCGCCGCATGTACCCTCGCCTTCTGGCATCACCCACGGTTCAGTGCGGGCACCCATGGCAACGACCCGCGCACCGACCGGATCTGGCGCGCCCTGTACGACGGCGGCGCCGACGTCGTGCTGGTCGCCCACAATCACGACTACGAACGCTTCGGTCCGCAGGATCCCGACGGCCGGGCCGACGCGACGCGGGGCATCCGACAGTTCGTCGTCGGCACCGGGGGCAGGAACCTGGCGCGCTTCCGGACGGAGGCGCCCAACAGCGAGGCGCGCAACGCCGAGACGTTCGGAGTGCTGCGCCTCGACCTGCACAGCTCCGGCTACGACTGGCGGTTCGTCCCGGAGCCGAAGCCGGGAAGCTTCACGGACTCCGGCTCAGACGTCTGTCGCTGACCCCGCCGCTCCGGCATGAGCGTTCGCCGGCCAACGTAGAATTTCGCGATGGCGCGAATCGACGTTCCCGAGGGGCCGGGCGGCGACGCGGCGATGCTGTGGTCGCTTCGGCCCGACATGGCCGGGATGGTCGACCGGATGATCACGACCGCGTATCGACGCAGCATCCTGCCCGCGGCAGAGCGGGAAGTCGCCAGGATGCGCGTCGCCCAGCTCAACGCATGCGGCGCGTGCTCGACGTTTCGTGCACCGTCGGTTGTCGCGGCCGGCGTCACCGACGACGTCTATGACCACCTCGATGAGTATCGGACGTACCCGGGGTACACCGAGCGGCAGCGCCTCGCGATCGAGTACGCCGAGCGTTTCGTCACCGACCACCGTGCGATCGACGATGAGCTCTTCGCGCGGCTGCACGGTGAGTTCACCGACGCCGAGGTCCTCGACCTGACCTTGTGCCTGGCGGTGTATCTCGGCCTGGGCCGGTCGCTTGAGGTCCTCGGGATCGACGAGAGCTGCGCGCTCGACGTGTGAGGGCGGTCCGGACCGGCGGAGTGCTTGGGGGGGCTCCGTCCGGCCCGGACCGCGGGACATTGTCACTCTCGGTGAACGTTCTCGCACATTCGGCGCGCAAGCCGCACGAACAGGCGTTCGCCGGGGTGCCGCCCGCCGCGTCGTCGGGCCATCATGAGGCGCCCCCCGAGCGAAGGCGAGGCAGATGCTCAAGGACTTCTACCTCGCGTTCGCGTCCGTGTGCTTCACGCTGCTCGGCCTCTGGATCATCGTGGTCCAGACACGCCATGCGGAATGGCGCCGGAGCGCGATCCACCGTCGCCGTGCCTATGGCGTGTCGTTGCACTTCGCGCTACCGGGCCTGATGAGCCTGCTGTCCCTCGTCGACCCGGCCAGCACCGATCTGTGGCGCGTCGCGTTCGCGATCGTAGCGGCGGGGGGCGCCGCCGCGCTGGTCGCGGTGCGGGGGTCCGCGCCGAATCTGCTCGGAGCCGCGACGTACGTGGCGGCGATCGTGCTGTACGTGCTGATCGCCCTCGTCGCCATCGCGCCGGGCGTCGTCGGCGACCTGCAGGTCTCGGCCCGACCACTCCGGGTCGAGGCGATCTTGCAGACCCTGGTGGTGTTCCTCGGAGCGAACGTCGCCTGGCTGCTTCTGTTCGACGATGTTCAAGCGACCGAGGCGCAGCCCGTCACGGAGCTCGAGCGCTGACACCTCCGTCGCCGCCACCGCCGAGGCGGGCGCCCCGTTGGCGGGCGCCGGAGCTCTTGTCGCTCGACCCGCTCGACAGCCCGTGCCTGCATGCTGCGTTTCCCGGTCTGCGCGGCGCGCTTCGCGCCGAGGCGATGGGCGCCGACCTGCAGGACGGGCTCCTTCGCGACGGGATAACGGTCGACGAGTGCGTCCCCGGAAAGGCGCAATACCTCGGCGCGGCGGGTTGCAGCCTTCGCTTCGACATCGCCGTGCGAGGTCCGGAGGGCAACCCCCCGCTCCGGCTGCTCGTGCTGGGGCGCCTCCTGGAGGACGACGAGGCAGTCGAGCGGTATCAGGCCGAGATCGCACCACCGGCGGAGGCCATGGCCGAACGGCCGGAGGCGGCGCCCTTCGCCCGCCTCGTCGCCCCAATCCGCGACCGGCTCGTCGTCCACCCCTTCCCCATCGACGCGGACCTGCCGACGCTGGTCGGTGCCACCGATCGTGCGCTCGCGGCCGAGGTGCTCGACGCGCCCGCGAAGAGCTGCTCCATCGCGCTCGTGCAGTACGGCCGGCGGCACCGGTGCGTGCTTCGGTACCAGCGCGACGATCGTGACCCTCCGACCTGCGTGTACGGAAAGGTGTACGCCGACGACCGCGGCGCCCGCGTCGAACCGATGGTCGCTGCCCTGGCGACCGCCGTACCGCACACGGTGCTGGTCCCCCGCGTCCTGGGCTATCGAGCCGATCTCCGCCTCTCCCTGCTCGAGGCGCTTCCCGGCCAACGCGCGCCGGCGGGCGCGGTGGTCGACGACGCGGCGCGCATCGCCGCCGCGCTGCACCGGAGCGACATCGCCGTCGGTGCGGACCGCTCGATCGACGCCGAGCTGTCGGACCTGCACGATGACGTGCTTCTCGTACAGCACATCTCTCCCGAGGTAGGCGCGTTGCTCCTCGACCTCCTCGCCACGATCGCGGTTGCGGCAGAGAATTCGGAGCGCCTGCCACCGGTGTTCAGCCACGGCGACTTCACCCCCTCCCAACTCCTCACGGGCGAACGACGGTGCGGTCTCGTCGACTTCGACTCGATCGCTCGGGCCGAGCCCGCCCTCGACCTGGGCCAGTTCCTCGCCTACCTGCGCATTGCGATGGCCAAAGCCGAGCCCTCGGCCGGACGCGACGGAGCCGATCGACCGGCCGAAGGCTTCCTCGCGACCTATGTGCGGGCCGCGGACGCCGAGGCCGGCGAGGGCGCGCTCCGCGCCCGCGCCCGGGTGTACGAGACCATCAGCCTGCTCCGCTGCACCGCGCACGCGTGGCAGCAGCTCAAGGCGACGCGCGCGCAGACCGCGCTCGCGATCCTCCTCCAGCAGGTCGGACGTCTGCGCGGAGGCAGGCTCGCGTGAAGGTCTCGATTCTGGACGACTGGTTCGACACACTCCGGACGCTGGACTGCTTCGACAGGCTCACGGATCACGACCTCACGGTCTGGAACGACCACGTCGAGGACGTTGATCTGCTGGCAGACCGGCTCCGCGACTGTGAGGCGCTCGTGTTGATCCGCCCCGACGTGCTGACCCACGCGCGGGAACACCGGTGATCGTGGGCGCGTCGAGTTGGCAGTGAACGAGGTTCGCTACCGCGAGGCAGAGCGGCGGCTGTGGGAGTCGGTCGGGGTCGAACCGATCGAGCAACGGGTGCATCTCGGCCGCACCGGCGTCACGGTCCCACGGGGCCTCCAACAGCGGTTCGAGCTGGGCTCCTCTGGTTGCCCGCCTCGAGGGGTTTCGCCGCCTGATCCTGGACCGGCCGGGCTGCGGCCTCAGCGATCCACTCGCCACCGGGCTCGACGACGTCGCGCGGCTGGGCGCGTTCGCCGACGGGCTGATCGTCGATGTGCTCGACGCGCTGGGGCTCGACCACGCCCACGTCGTCGCCACGTCTTTCGGCGGCTACATCGCCCTTCGCACCGCGGCGGCGCACCCTGATCGGATCGGCCGCATGGTCGAGTTCGGCTGGACGATCGGGGCGCCGATCGCCCGGCTGCCCGTGATCATGCGGTTGGCCGGCGTGCCGGTCGTGGGTCGCCTGCTCGCAGCTGTACCACCCAACGAACGAGCGGTACGGGCGCTGTTCCGCCACATCGGTCTCCGCCAGGCCCTCGACGCGGGACGCGTCTCCCAAGAGATGCTCGACTGCTATCTGGCGCTGTTGCGCGACACGCACACGATGCGCAACGAAATTCGAGCCGGTCCGCGCGTGCTTCGCCCGCTACGCGGGATGGACGACCGTGTGCTCCTGTCCCCGACCCTCCTGGCCAAGATCGACACACCGCTGCATTTCCTCTGGGGCGAGGAGGATCCCTTCGGCGGCGCAGAGATCGCCCGGCGGTTCGTGGCGCAACTTCCGAACGCGGAGCTCGAGCTCGTGCCCGGCGCCGGCCACGCAGTGTGGATCGACGACCCCGACCGTGCCGCGACGACGACGCGCCAGTTCCTCTGCACCTGATCGACGCTGCCCCGCCACGCTGCTCCTGTCGCGCCGACGCGTCAGGGCAGGAACTCGTCGCTGCCGAGCTCCAACACCGCGGAGAACGAGCGCGTGGCCATGGCCGTCAGCAGCTCGCGGCCCCGCTCGTTGGCCGGGTCCATGGCACCCGCCCCGGTCACGGGATACACGGTGTTGGTCAGTGCGCAGCGCCGGTACTGGGCCCACGCCACTTCGAACGAGTAGGCGGGGAGCTCGCCTCCCACCTGGCCGCCAGTGGCGTCGACCAGCCGGTCGTACCACCCGCGCACGAGCTCGTCCTCGTGGGCGCGGCGTTCCTCGACCGCCATCGACTGGCACAGGAAGTACGCCACGTCGCTGACCGCGGGGCCCCGATAGCTGATCTGCCAGTCGATCACCGCCAATCGGTCCGCGCCCGTCGCGGCGTCGTCGAACAGCAGGTTGTCGACACGGAAGTCGCCGTGGCAGATCGTGACGGGTGCCTCGGCCATGCCGACGCGCATGAGGTCCTCGAACGCCCGCTGCACGCGTTCGCCGATCTCGAGCGCGGTTGGGGGCAGTGCATCTCCGAGCCGCTCGACGAACAAGGGCCACGCGTCGCGGTACTGCTGGCCCGCCGCGAGGTTGATGGGGTCGTCGAGCCGGGGCATCCAGTCGAGCCCGTCGAGCGCGGGCGACCCCCACCAGGTCCCGTGCAACGTCGCCAGTGCTCCGAGGGCCTGCGCGGCCCGTTCGGCCTCTACCCCGGCGACCTGGCTGATCATCGTGCGGCGGCTGAGATCCTCGAGCAGCAGCCCGAACGTGTCGGCCGCAGTGTCGATGTGGTTCCAGTAGCAGCGTGGTGTCCGCAGGCCGAGCTTGTCGCCGATCTCCCGGTAGAAGCGGCCCTCGCGCTCGTAGAAATGGAAGTGGTCGCCGACCGCCCGGTTCTCGGGGTACTGCGACGGGATCTTCAGCACGACGGTGCCCGGCGCGCCCTCCGCCTGGCCCTCGTAACGGAGCGACAGCCGGGCGAGCTGACCGACGATCCCGACACCGATGCCCATCGGCTCGTGCTCGACCTCCGCCACCCGCGTGTCCTGCCCGATCGCACCGCCCGCCCGGAGCGCGGCGGTGACGAACGCAGGCGTCGCCTCTTCAGTCGTCAGCGGAACGTCGACCATTCCCCTCCTCGATCGCGCGGGGCCCAAGGGTAACGGCACCGCACACGACATCACCGGCCCGGCGTCCGTCACCGGGGCGATCGTGGTCGAGCCGGCCCACGGCGGGCGCGGCGCGGTGGCACTACAGCTAGCTCTTGACGGCTCGCTCGGCCCGACTTGCCGCCCGGTCGATGCGCCGGGTCGCTCTGCCGCGGACCCGGCGGACGCGGAAGCGACCGCGGTTCCAGAACCGGCCCAACTTCCGCTCTGCCTTCTGAGCCGAGCGTTCGATGCGGCGCCGGCTCTTCCGTGTCCGCCGCTTCGCTCCGCCCAAGGCCTCTTCGACGTTGTCGATCACGCTGTCGACCGCGTGGCTCGCCAGGTCTCGTACCTCGTCGATGGCCTTTTCCGCCCGCTTCCGTCGCCTGCCCACACGTCCTCCCTTCGTCCGCGGCTTCGGAGCCTAGGGCGCGACGCGTGACCTCCGCTTCCCGCGGGCGCCCGTTCGAGCGAACCGACCGGGGTTGCAACCGTCAGCTTCGCGTGAGGACCGCAGCGAGACGTTCGAAACGCGGGTCGTGATCACCGGCGATGCGGCCCACCCAGCGCAGTACCTCCGCGACGTCGATCGTGACGTCGTTGGCGAGCATGGCGTCGATGTCGACCCAGTCCTTGGGTCGGTTGTAGACCGCCTTGCAGATGATGAGGTGCTCCGGACCGAGGATGGTGATGGACGCGTCGGCGAACGGAACCGTCCGTCTGGCTCTCTCGACTGCCTGGTGGAAGCGGTCGTACGCGAAGAAGAGGTCGATCGGCGTCGCGTCCCACATGACGCGGGCTTGGCCGTCGCGCCGCACCAAGTCGGCGACTGCGGGATCGTCTGCCGCGGCTCCGAGGTCAGTGAGCGGCACCCCGACCTCGGAGAAGCGCTCGGCGGGGATGAACAGGTTGAGATCGATGTCGATCGTGGCGCGCGGCTCGGCGTAATACGCGAGCGCGAGGGCGCCGCCGAACGCGTGAGGGATCGCCACCAGCGCGCGCTCGAGGGCGAGGACGCGCTGCGACATCGACAGCATGCTCACGAGGACACGAGCCGTGGGCCGCGCAGGAAGCGCGAGCGGCGACGCACCGGGATGGCGTCGGCGAGCGAGAGAACGTCGAGCAGTCGTCGGGCATGCTCCTCGATGCTCTGAGGCGGCGGAAGATCGGCCGTGGCCGGGACCGCCTCGAGCCGCAATCGTTCGCCACCCGCCTCGACGAGCTTGCGCAGCGTGCCGTAGGTCGGGTCGCGGCGTCCGTGCTCGTAGGCCGAGACCACCGGTTGCGACGTGCCGGCGCGCCGAGCCAGCTCGACCTGACTCAGTCCCCGCCTTCGTCGCACCGCCCTGATGAGCGCGGCAGGTTCCATGAAGCGAGTATATCGCTTTGTCTATATCCTCGGTTGGAGGCCTCAGGGGCCCTCACGGGCGCCGGTAGCGGAGGAGGACCACGCCGTTGCCGAAGGCCCGGGTCTCCGCGAGCCGGAGCTCGACCTTGGCGTCCGACGGCTGGAACATGGGCTTGCCCCGTCCGATCACGATCGGGTGGACATAGAGCCTGTACTCGTCGATCAGGTCGCGTCGCATGAACGCGGCGGCAAGGTCGGCCCCGCCGAGCGCCAGGTCTCCGCCAGGCTGTGCCTTGAGCTCCATGATCTCCTCGGCGACGACGTCTCGGACCACAACGGCGTTCCAGTCGGCCCGCGCCAGCGTCCTGGAGAACACGATCTTGGGCATGTCGCGCCAGATGCGTGCGAACTCGATCATGACCTCGGTGCTCGCCGGGTCCGTGTCGGCCGTCGAGAACCCGGCCATCAGCTCGTAGGTGACGCGGCCGTCGAGGAAGGCGCCCATCGCGCCCAGCTGCTCGTTGAAGTGGCGGTGCAGCTCGTCGTCGACCATGTGCCAATCGAGCTCGCGGTTCGGTCCCTCCATGAAGCCGTCAACGGACACCGACATCATCCAGATGAGCTTTCTCATCGCGCTTCCCTCAAGTGCGGTAGGAGTGTGTTGTACTCGATCGACCCCCGCCTCGATGGAGGGAAGCGCATGAAGAGTTACGACACAACCAGGTAGCCGTCGTCACGGGCGCGTCGTCGGGCATCGGGCGTCGCTTGGCGCTGGATCTGGCCGGCCGCGGCGCAACCGTCATCGGTCTGGCCCGCCGTGAGCACCTGCTCGCGGAGCTGGAACCCGGCCTGAAGGCCTCCGCAGCCGCGAGCCAGACGATCTCGTGCGACGTGTCCGACGTCGACAAGTTCACCGAGGTGTTGGGACGGATCGAGCGCGACCACGACCGCATCGACATCCTCGTCAACAACGCGGCGGTCGAGCAGCCGTCGCCCGTCGACGCACCCGACGGCCGCCTCGACACCTATCGCCGCCTCTTCGAGACGAACGTCTTCGCGGTCGTCGCGGGAACGTTGGCCGTCCTGCCCGGCATGCTGGCGCGGCGCCGCGGCATCGTGGTCAACGTCTCCTCCGACACGGCTCGGGCGCCGGAACCGAGGCATGCCGCCTACGCGGCCACCAAGGCGGCCGTGGCCGGCTTCACCGAGAGCGTGGCTCACGAGGTGGCCGCCCGCGGCGTGCACGTACACGTGCTCTACCCGGCCTGGGTCCCGACCGCGATGGGGATGTCCGGCATCGGCCCGGACGACGCCCTCCCGCCCAAGCCGGTGCGCCGCACCGAGGCGCAGGTGTCGGACCTGCTGCTCGAGCACATGGGCGGCGAGAGGATGGAGATCAACGCGGCCTGGCTCCCGCAGATGGCGCCCATCGGGCGAACGCTCCTGCCCCGCACCTATCAGCGCAGCATGCGCAAGCGATTCGCCCGCTCCTGAGCTTCGCCCGAGGCGATCTCGTCGCCGGCGCGGCAGCGCGCTCGCTTCCACTCCTCTGACGTGCGGTCAAGGGAGAGCGAGCCGCGCGCCGTCACTGTGCCGAAGTGTCGCCAACTTGACACTTGTAACGACGCGCTCGCGACAGACCCGCGGGCCGTACGAGTTCACGATGGACCTCGATCGACTGACCACGTCATCCAGAGGAGGTGACCCACATGCGCAGCATCGCCCGCAAGACCGCCCACTTCCTCGCCCTGGCGGCTCCCGTCGCGTTTCTCGTCGTCGAGACCGCCGGCTTCTACCACCCGTAACAAAACGTCACGGCCCGCCGGTCGGGAACCCGAGCGGCGGGCCGTCGCAACCAGAGGAGCAGCGATGAGCCACCACAGCCGTACGCAACAGATCTTCGCCACTGCGGTTCTCGTGACAGTAGCCGACCAGCTCACCAAGGCCGTTGCCGGGGCGCTGCGCGCGGGAGCGATCCTGCCCGTGCACAACCCGGACTACAGCCTGGGCCTGGTCTCGGGTGCGACCCCGGTGCTCGTGTTGGGTTCGCTGGTGGGCCTGGTCGCCTTCGGGGCCCACGTCGTGCGGCGCAGCGCCCACGGCCTGCTCGCCCCCTGGGTGTGCGGCCTGCTCATCGGTGGCGCCCTGTCCAACCTGGCCGACCGGGTGGTCCTGGGTGCGGTACGGGACTTCCTGGCCACCCCCTGGATCGTGTTCAACCTGGCCGACATGGCGGTGTTGGTGGGCATCGGCGCCTACCTCCTCGCCCGGCTTCGGCCACCCGTCGCTGCGTTCGCGGGAGGAGGTGACTGATGCGCACGACCCGTCGTCTGGGCGCCGTCCTGGCGCCGCTGAGCGCGGTGGTCTTCCTGCTGGTGGAGACCGCTCCCCGCCTCAACTGGTAGTCGCCTGCACGTCACACCGTCTTTTGAAGAGGAAGGAGAACGCGATGAACAAGCTCTGCCGTCTGGTCACCCCGCTGGTGGTGCTGGCCGGTCCCGCCGCCTACCTGGTGGCCGAGACCGCGCCTCGCATCAGGGTCTGACCGGCCCGCAGCTCGGCGGTGGGGAGGCCGTGGGCGCGTCGCCGAAGTGCGCGTGCCCACGGCCGCCGGGCGTTGCTGGGCGCGTTCGCGTAAGGGTTGGCGTGAGCAAGTCCGGCGATTCGATCTTCCCGTGCAACCTGATCGGCCACGGCAACCGCGCCAGCGTGCTGCCTGCTGAGTACGACAAGCGGCCAGTTCGAGCGGCCGGGGCGGATTACCCCGTGGAGTACCTGCTTTCGGAGAATATGTAAGCGCGAGCGGGAGGCCACTGCGGTGCTCGGCGACCATCAGTTCAGTGGCGGCGTCGGCATCACTAGTCACGCGCAACGGCCCGAAGCCGATCGACCTACTGAGCTCTCTGTTAGCAGATCGCGACCGCGCCAATGTCGTTGAGTGCGCTGCTCGCACCACCGACCCACGCACACGCGCGATGACTTTCGCGATCGCTGCACGTCTGATCCACGAGATATGGCGGGGCAGCGGAAGGAGAATCCTGTGGAGATCATCAATCTCGGTGAGGCCGACGGGCTGCCGCCGGTGGACTGGGCTGCTGTTGTCGACAAGCTCGAGTCGGGCTCGGCGCCGGCTCCAGACGCGATGAACTCTCGTACGACGTGGCTATGCACCGTCAACGAGGACGGCAGCCCGCACGTAACCGCTGTGGGTGCGGTCTGGCTGGACGGCGCGTTCTGGTTCCAGACCGGGGCAGGTACGCGGAAGGGACGCAATGTC
>VAWU01000002.1:0-3516 GCA_005888325.1 Actinomycetota bacterium | reverse complement strand
CGAAGGCGTGGGCGGACAACGGTTGGCCAGCGGAACCAGACGACAGCGGGTCGGGCATCACTGCCCCGTTCAACGCACCGTCGCAAGGTCCACCGCCGTGGAACGTGTATCGCATCGAGCCCCGCTCGGCGATCGTGACGTTGGGGACGGAGCCTGGCGGTCTGACCCGCTTCCGATTCTGACGAGCCCGACCGGCGCGGATCCCGACGTTCCCGCGCCGTCGGGGCACTACTACTGCACAGGAGACAGTCATGTCCGAGGTCCGTGTCCACAACTTCTCGATCTCCCTGGACGGGTTCGGGACCGGCGACGGCATCACGTTCGACGCCCCGTTCGGTCACGCCGGGGAACGCCTGCACGAGTGGATGTTCGCCACTCGGTTCTGGCGGTCGATGGTCGGCGACGCCGGTGGCAGCGCGGGTGTCGACCACTCGTTCGCCGAACGCCATGGCCTCGGCTTCGGTGCCGAGATCATGGGCCGGGGCAAGTTCGGCGTGCAGACCGGCCCGTGGACCGATGTCGGCACCGACGACGAGTGGCGTGGCTGGTGGGGGCCGAGCCCGCCGTTCCACACACCGGTGTTCGTGCTCACGCACCACCCGCGCCCGTCGATCGAGATGGAGGGCGGCACCGTGTTCCACTTCGTCGACGCCAACCCGCAGGAGGCGCTCGACCTCGCCCGGGACGCAGCCGGCGGCCTCGACGTTCGCATCGGCGGTGGCCCGACGGTCGTCCGCGACTTCCTCGCCGCCGACCTCATCGACACGCTTCATGTCGTGCAGGTGCCGATCCTGCTCGGCCGCGGCGTTCGCCTGTGGGACGGCATCGAGGGCATCGAGGAGCGCTACGACATCGAGGCAGTCTCGTCACCGAGCGGCGTCACCCATCTGACCTTGACACGTCGATAACCGGCTCTGGGACGCACCCATCGCCGGACGATTCGGACGCGCCGGTCGTGCGGAGGGAGCGCATGGCCGGCCCCACGGCGTGTCCTCGGGCGTTCGGACGTCCGCACCCGTCTCGTGCCACTCGGCGGCGAGGGCGTCGGCATCATCCACGTACAGGTAGGCGGTCGTCGGCGACGTCGTTCGACGGGTGGGGACGGTGCCGAGTTGTAGCTCGACGCCGTCTCGGCGTGCGAAGCCGTACCCGCCGGCCGCACTGTCGCCCGAGTACTCGCTCGTCGTGAACCCGAGGCGGTAATGCGCTAGCGACGCGGGGAGGTCACTGACAGGGAAGGCCGGTGCGAACTTCCGCATCGTGACCGCGGGCCGGGCGGGCGCGGGCTCAGGCACGTGGCGATCGTACTGTCCGGCGGCTCGGCGCTCTCCGGCGCGAATGTGGATCGGTCGCGTTCGACGCGGCCGATGGGGCGAGGATCGGCTTCGGAACTCGGACGAGGTTCATGTGGACTCCGACTACCTCACGAGCGGGCGGGTCCATACCGAGCGCGCGTAGCGGGCGGACACAGAGCTGCCAGTGTGGATGGAACCGTGCTTCTGATCGCTCGGCCCGCCCCTCAGCCGGGTTATTGCGTTGCCGACGCTCGGCGAAGGCGCGATGACCCGGGTGGAATGCCGCGCCAACATCAACGCCCGCGGTCTGGATATTGCCCTCAGGACGAGGGTTTGACCATCCGGGGCGTGGGGAGGAACGAATGATTGCCCTTCGGAAGGAGGGCCGCGTCCCGTGGCAGCTATCACCCTTCCCCCTCAGCCTGCGAGCGTTCTTGCGGCCCGGCAGTTCGTCCGTGAGTTCCTCGCGGAAGAGGGCGTTGATGCCGTCCTCGCGCTCCCCGCAGTTCTCTTGACCAGCGAACTCGTCACTAACGGGGTCATCCACGCCCACACCGACCTCAACGTCCGGGCCAACCTCGCCCATGATTCCCTCCGGGTGGAGGTCGTCGATCATGGCGGCGGCCGCCCGGCGCGCGGACATGCTGCGCACGACGCAGAGCGGAGTCGTGGACTGACCGTCGTGTCCGAGTTGGCAACCCGCTGGGGTGTCGTCATGGAGCCCGAGTGGAAGTCGGTCTGGTTCGAGTTGCGATGTCCCAGGTCCCCGAGCCGGAGGGAACGTCGTCTCCTGCTGGACACGGTCGCGTCTCACGCACGCCACTTCATTCGGCGACTCCCGCGCCCGTGAGGGGCGAGCAACGTGCTCGCGGGGTCAGCGCGGAGCGACGATCTGGCGCGGGCGCGCCCAGCGTACTAACGGTGCCTTCGAGGGCTGCCAGGCGACAAAATGCCGACGCCGACCAGCAGGAACATGCACAGCAGAAGACCGAGACAAAGCATCTCGAAGGTCATCCCCGTAGCTTCCCCTTGGCTCTGTTCTGCAAAACGCACGCAACCGGAGTCGAGGGATGTGCGGTCTGATGACAACCGCGCATAACGGCAGTCATGGCGCGCCCCGCCCCGCCCGTGAAGGAGCGTCATTCGGCTTGATCTGAGGTTCCTGCGCCTCGTTCGCGCAGCCAGCTGATCACGTTCTGTTGCTGGGTTCCGAGTTGTTGTGCGGCGTCGAGTGGCGTTCCTTGGGCATAGTCGGGGATCCAGTCCAAGTTTGCACCTGCACCGAGGAGGAACTCCGCGGCACGTCGCTGTCCGGCGTTGCAGGCATGCCAAAACGCCTGAGACAGCTCGTCGCTGTCGGCATTACCCTGGGCTGAGACGAGTTCTTGGAGCCGATCGGCCATGCCGAGTGCGGCCGCGTGCCACAACTTATCAACCCTTGCGCCGCGCTCGACAAGCAAGCGCGCAACGTTCCAACACCCATACCCAATCGCATTGTCGAGCGGCGTGCCGATGGAACCGTCGGGCATGTTGATGTCAGCGCCACCATCGATCAGCGCGCGTGCGACGTCGACGTCATCGCTGCTCGCCGCCCAATGCAACGGGGTCTCGGAGGGCTTTCCCGGATCGCGTGCATTCGGATCGCCCCCAGCGGCGATGAGTATCCGCACGATTTGCGGACCGTTCGGGAAATAGCCGGGCCAGTCCGCAACGACGTGTAGCGGCGTCCGCGTGCCATGCCGGCCTCCGAGCGCAGACAACGCCAAACCGGCATCGGATGCCGAGAGGCGGTCGACCGCGTCCACATCGCCAGTATGGATAGCTGCCACCAGTTGATCCGCTGCGCTCATCTCGATCACGTGCCATAGTGCTCGCTCGGCGCTCGCTTCGCCGGACGCGACGTCGCCCCCGGGTGGACGGCGCGTGGGTGACGTGCGGGTGATCGCGACGCGCAGGCCTGCACCTCAGTAGTCGGGCTGTCGAGATTTGAACTCGCGGCGCACCGACCGGCCCGCTACCGTGGTCCGCGTGGCGGATCCGCCCATGGACGCGTTCTTCGAGTTCGCCACCGAGTTCGCGGACGGCGAGCGCTGGAAGCTCTTGCGCTCCGAGGGATGGGATGACTTCGTGGAGCGCCTGGCTCATGCCGTGGGGGATCTGCCTGCCCGCCGGCGCCAGGCGCTCATGATGCTGTTGTTCGTCCTGATGGAAGAAGTCGCCT
>VAWU01000001.1:20635-57255 GCA_005888325.1 Actinomycetota bacterium | reverse complement strand
CGACGACCTCGCGGGTGAGCAGGAACAGCACACCGTTGGCCACCACCGGCGACTGGCTGTAGCTCGGGGACCCGCCCAGCGGGGCGTCCACGCCCAGGGCGCGGTCGGGCTGGCAGCTCGGCGCCCCGCACCCGCCGCTCGCCCAGGAGTAGAGCGACCCGTTGGCGTTGGTGGCAGAGACCGTCGAGCCGGCGACGGCGGGCGTGGACACGAACCCCCCCGGCGGGTCACCGGTGCGGGAGGCAAGCGCGAACGCCGGGGCACAGCTGGGCGTGCCACAGCCGTCGCCCGCGAACACCTCTATGGCCGGCCCCGCGGGCACAACGACGCGCCCGTCGATGCCCACGCTGGGCGTGGCGGAGACGGGGGCGGTGCCGAGCGACCCGCTCCACAGCGAGGCGCCCGAGCTCTTGGCGAAGGCGCCCAGGGCGTAGGACCCCCCGCCGCTACTGATCGCGTCGTACACGACTCCGTTGGCCACCGCAGGGGCCACCCCGGCCGCGGCGAAGCCGGTGGGGGCGGACCACAACGGGCTGCAGCTGGCCAGGCCCGAGGCCGAGGTGCAGTTCGTCTGGCCCCTGGCATCGAAGGCGAACAGGGTGCCGGCGCCGTTGGCGAAGACCTTGTTCCCGTCCACCACGGGTGGGGTGGCGGGCCCGAAGGCGTTGCCGAGCGGCGCCATGAACACCGGCCGACACGTGTCGAGCAGCGGGTTGCAGTTGCGCACGCCGTTGAGGTCGAAGCCCACCAGCACCGGGGCGGCGCCGGCGACGACGACGAAGATGGTGCCCGAGCCCTGGTGGATGGCGGGGGCACCGCCCACGGTGGAGCCCGCGGGCAACGCCGCGCTCCATACCACCGCGGAGCTCTTCGCGTCGAGCGCGCTGAGCACGCCGTCCGCCTCGACGAAGACGAGGCCGACCGAGGTGACCGCGGGGCTCGTGGACACGATCGACGCCATCGTCGAGGGCACCATCGTCGCCACGTTGCTCTTGCTGATCACGGGCTCGTAGATCGTGCCCCGGTGCGTGGGGCCGCCACCCCATTGCAGCCAGTCGCACCCGGAGCTGACCAGCAGGACCGCGCCGAAGAGCGCAACCAATCGTGTCCAGCGCCCCATCTGATCCCCCTCGGACCTCATCCGGCCCCGGGAGCTTCGTTTCTCGTGTGTCTCACGTCAAGCCTGCTCGGCCGGGCCTCTTGTCTCGCGACGATCTACGCGGTCGATGTCGCGGACGACGTCGCCGACGTCGCGCGCAGCACGGCCGCGCCCGTGAACCGGTCGTGGGCCAGGTCGCGCAGGGCTGCGTCGGCCTGTTCCAACGGGTAGGCGACGGTCTCCACGCGGATGCCGATGCGTGCCGCGATGGCAAGGAACTCCTCACCGTCGTGGCGCGTGTTCGCGGTGACACTGCGCAACTGGCGCTCCTGGAACAGATGGTCGGCATACCGCAGCGCGGGGATGTCGGTGAGGTGGATGCCTGCCAGCGCGAGCGTCCCGCCCCGGTCGAGCGCGGCCAGGGCGTTCGGCACGATCTCGCCGGCCGGCGCGAACACGATGGCCGAGTCGAGCGGCTCCGGCGGCTGCGCCGGCGTGTCGCCGGCCGAGGCCGCCCCGAGCGCGATGGCGAGCCGGCGCGCCTCGGGCGAGCGCGTCATGACGTGCACGGCCGCCCCCTCGGCGATGGCGACCTGGGCGGCGATGTGGGCCGAGCCGCCGAAGCCGTAGATGCCGAGCCGGCCGCCCGGTGGCACCGCGGCCCGGCGCAGCGCACGGAACCCGATGATCCCGGCGCACAGGAGAGGTGCCACATGCTCGTCGTCGAAGCCGTCGGGGAGCCGGTAGGCGTAGCGCTCGTCGACAACCGCGTAGTCGGCATAGCCACCGTCCGCGTCCCAGCCGGTGAAACGGGGGTCGAGGCACAGGTTCTCGTCACCTCGGAGGCAGAACCGGCAGGTGCCACAGGTCCTCCTCAGCCACGCGATGCCGACGCGCTCGCCCGGTGCGAACCGCGACGCGCCCGGGCCGAGCCGGTCGACGACGCCCACGATCTCGTGACCGGGGACCACCTCCGGCCCATGCGGTGGCAGGTCGCCCTCGGCGAGATGCAGGTCGGTGCGGCACACGCCGCAGACCGCCACGCGGACCCGCAGCTCACCCGCGGCCGGTTCCGGAGTGGGCCGCTCGACGAACGCCAGCGGCCCCTCGTCGATCGGGCCCGGCTGCTGCACGACCCACGCCTTCATGTCGCGGTCAACCCAGCTCCCGCAACAGATCCACCCACTGGATGAGATGGCGGTCGCCGAGGAAGTCGACCGTGACCCGCTGCCTGGCGCGGGCGCCGAGGCGGGCCGCCTCTGTCGGTGTCCCCAGCAGCCGGTCGACCGCGGTGCCGAAGGCCCGCAGATCGCGAGGGTCGGAGAGGAGCACGCCGTGCTCGCCGTCGACGATCTGGTCGTGAATGCCTCCGACCGCGCTGGCCACCACCGGACGCGCCTTCCACATGGCCTCCGCCACGGTGAGCCCGAAGCCCTCGGCGAGGCTCTTCTGCACGACGACGGCGGCGTGGCGCTGGATGGCGTTGACGATCGCGGCATTCTCCTCGACGTCGTTCATGGGAACCGACACGAGGTGCACGCGGTCGCGTCGCGCCGCGGGCAGGGCCTGCCACGCCTCGATGCACTCCTCCAGGACCGTTTGACCCTCCGGGTCGTCGGTGACCCCGCTGACGTCGGGCCCCACCAGCGCAAGGATCGCCTGCTCGTCGGCGACGTGCTCGGCAAAGCCGTGGAGCACACCCATCATGTCCTTGAGCCGGTCCCACCTCGAGACCTGCACGATCGTAGCGACATCGGGGTCGGCGGGACCGTCGGCACGCACGATCTTGCACTCGTTGGCCACCCGCCCCGACGTTCCGTCGCGACGGACGAACGTAGGCTCGACGTTGGCGTCGCCACGCGTGATGCCCGCGTGCACGAGGATCGACGCACCGACGTCGTCGTCCAGCACTTCGTTCTTCGGCGAGAAGGGATCGATCGAGGGCGGGATGATGTGAACCCGTGCCGGATCGATCGAACCGGGAACGAAGGGCCTGCGGGAGAAGACGTACGCGGCCGCGCCGTCGAGATGGGGGCGCAGGAAGTCCCATGCCTGCAACACGTGGCTGTCCGCCTCGTCCGCACCGACGTGGCACCGCCAGATGACGGTCGCTCCCGTCTCGCGGACGCGTTCGACGAGCCCCGCGGTCTGTGGGTCGTGGAGGATGACCACGTCGTCCCGACCCACTCGCGGCACGAGCGCGGCGGCGTTGCCGGCGGTGACGTCGTCGTAGTGACGACGTTCTCGGGTGCCGAGCCGCCCGCCGTCACCGGGCGAGCCGTGCAGGAGGTTGTGGATGCGCTTGGTGATGGCGAAGAACTCGGGATCGCCCCGAAGGACGGTCCACCGCATGTCGACACCGATGTCCGAGGCGTAGGCGAGGAGCACCTGTAGCATCTCGGCCACCCCGCCACCGCTCGCCGTCGAGTTCACGTTCCAGACGACCCGGTTGGCCAGCAGTCGCCTCGCGGTGTGCGCGGCGTCCTGCAGCTCCTGCCACCGGGCGGACGTGGCGAGCTGCTCGAAGCGCGCGAACGAGACCGGTGCCACAGAGACATCTTGCAGTTCCATCGCGTCCTCTGAGCTCGACGATCGCGGACGCGTAGCGTGCCACAGCGACGCGGCACGAATCGGCGAAGGGGCTAGCGCCGCTCCTCTCGGCGGTGCGTCGCGGCCAAGTGTCGCAGCGCGCCGATGTCAATCTGTGCGGCACTCGCCACGGCCACCTTCACGGGTGTGAGCGCCCTGACAGTGGAGGTGCGCTTCCCGCCTTCGAGGAGTGCCCGCTCCCCGATCACGGCGCCGGGACCGAGCTCCGCGAGCGCGCGCCCGTCGACGTCGACGGACAACACTCCGTCGAGCACCAGGAAGAGCTCGTCTCCCGGATCGCCCTGCTTCGTGAGGAACCGGCCCGCGCGCAGCCTGCGGAGCCTGGGTTTGGCGCCGCCTCGCATGATCGACGTCGAGAGCTCCCGTTCCAGAGCGGTCTCCGCCATGGTGACGAAGGCGGGTGAGTCCTGGTTGCCCCACGGCGTGCCCTTCTTTCCGAAGACGCCGTGGTACCAGTCCTTGAAGTCGATCATCCCGCTCTTCGCGAACACCCTTCCCTCGACGTCGTAGACCCAATGTCGAGGAAACGTCGTCGCTCCGGCGAGCTTGGGCTCGGCCCGGCCATCGGCATGAAGCGTGAGCTGGAGTGTCGTCCAGACCGTCGGGCCGACCAGCTGCACGAACGGCTCGCGCCGGACTCGTCTCGGTGCGGGCATCCCCGGCCGCCCACCCGCGGTCTGCACGAACGTCGCCGACCGCGAGGTCACCTTGGGCTCGGGGCGGAGGTCGGGAAAGCCGACGGCGTGAAAGACGATCTCCTTGGGCCCGAGGTGCATGTGCGTGCTGCTGACGAGGCCTCCTCCCGACTGGCCGTAGTCGACGATCCGGCCGTCTTCGACCTCGATCCACGCCGCAAGGTGGTTCGCGAAGCGGAACCGGTCGTCGTCGCGCATCCGCTCCAGCGCCGCGACGTCGATACGGCCGGGCGGCGCGCTGTCGTAGTGACCGACGCCCAACTCGAACGGAGCCTTCACCATCCCCTTGATCGCTTCGGAAGGTATCCACGACACCGACGTGACCGACGACTCGAGACGCACGTGAGACTCCTTCGACGAGGGCGAGACGGTGGCCTCCATGCTCGACGGTCCGAGTCGGAGCCACAAGCCGCCGTTGTCCACCACTCGTATCAACGCCTTGCCCGTTAGGCTCGGCACGTGTTCTCGACCCGCGGGACGGCCGTCGCGGTACTGGCCGCCGCGGGCCTCCTCGGCTCGTGCTCGTCCGGCCCGAGCGAGAGCTCGCGGACGACCACCGGCAGCTCGACGACGACAACCGTCGCGGTGAGCTACTCCGCGCACGTCGTCGGAGAGGTCGAGGTCGATTCGGCCTACCGGCAGGGTGTGGCCCGCGCCGACGCGGGTTGGATCTTCTCCGTCAACGACGGGTTGTTCCGCACGGATGACGCGCTGCATCAGACCGCCCATCTGGTCCCTGCCATCCCCGCGGAGTGGAAGGCGCGTGGTTTCAATCACATCGGCGACATCGATGTGGAGAATGGTGTGCTGTATGCGCCGCTCGAACAGCCCGACTACGAGCGGGGGCAGCAGGCGACGCTCACCTACGATGCCTCGACCTTCGCGTACAGGAGTGGCGTCGACGTGGCGCAACACGAGAACTCGTTCGTGACGGTCGATCCGGCGACGGGCATCGCCTATTCGATGGACCGCTTCGGGGGCGACGCGCTCTTGCGCTACGACGTCGGTGACCGATGGCGGCCCCTTGCTCCTCTCCGGATGTCGACGTATGTCGACCGCGTGCAGGGGGCCGACATTCGTGACGGCGCCGTCTGGCTCTCCACCGATGACGCAACCGACGGCGTCTACCGGGTCGACCTCGCCAGCGGGAAGGTCGAGGCACTCGGGTCGATCGGCCATGTCGACGGTGAAGGCGAGGGCATCGACGCCGGCCCGTCGCCGAATGGCGATCTCCATGTCCTGAGCATCGACGTCAAGGCGGTGCCGGTTCGGTTGATCGAGCTGAGAGTCGTCGGCACGCCGTTGCGCTGAGGGCGCACGCTCGTCTGCGCGCTCAGCGTGCGACGTTCAGCCACACGTCACCCGCCGTGTCGTCGCGGGTGAGGTGGACATGCCAGCAAACCGCTCATGCCGAATCGAAACCCGGTGCCCCATTCGTCGCCTGGGCGGTGGTAGTTGCTCGCTCCGTGCGCTTCGGGCCCGAACGTCGCGGCGGCGTGGGGCGCGGACGGAGACGAGCAGGCCGCGGCCAGTACGCAGCAAGTCACGACTCTCGCCATGCGCTCGCCGCTCGTGCGATTGATCATGGCGCTCGAGACCCATCGCTACTCGATCTTCTCTCGCAGAACCTTGTGAGGCGATGCCTCGAGCTCTTCGAGCGTCGCGATGAACTTGGCGAAGGTCTTGTCGAAGTCGGTGGGCTTGCGTGCCCGCTTCGTGGGATTCGCGTAGCTGATGATCTGGTAGCGCGCCATCGAGTGCCACGCCCCTTCGGCCTTGAGGGCATCTTCCACCGACTTCACGCACTTGGCCGCCGCAAGGACCTTCTCGGCGCGCCCCTCGCGCACCCCGTACGCCTCCTGGAGAGGCCGGTCGAGAAAGCCGTCACACTTCTTGAGGATCGGCTCGAACGCGCTGCCTGCAAGGCGTCCGGATCCTTCGTAGGCGAGCCCGAGCGTCAAGAGATGCGCGGTCTCGATCGCGTCCACGACGTCGCCGTCGTCCTCGGTGCGTTCAGGTGACTCCTCGAGCATCTCCCGGTAGATCGACAACGCGATCGTCGAGCGTCCCCGGATGTTCAAGCTCTGCTCGACGTTCAAGCCCATCATGCGTCGAGCGAGCACCTCGGGCACGACCACGATGGGGAACTCCTCGACGCCGAGCTCGGCTCCGGCGTGGAAGCGGTGCTGGCCGTCGATGATCACGTACCTGCCATCTCGCTCCACCGCGACCAACGGTGTGATGAAGCCCATCCGCTCGATCGACGCGCTGAGTGCTTTCAGATGAGCCGGACGCGGCTTGCGTTGGTGGCCGATGACCTCGAGGTCACCCTTCCGGGCCGACGTGATCGTCAGCGGCTGGCGCTTCAGTGGATCCTTCAGTTCGAGCCGGTCGACCATCCCTCGAGACTAGAGGCCTTGGGCCGAGCGGTCGGCCCGACGTGAGCCATCAGCGGCTCGGGCGCGGCACTCGTGTCAGAGGGGAGGGCATTCACGGGCGGCCTCCCGCTTCCCACGCGTGGTGCGCGGCGAGCGATCGCTCCCAGAGCCGGTCGAGTGCCTCTGTCGCGATCCCGTCGAAGCGAAGGCCGAACACGTCGGCCAGCACCGCGAACCAGTCGTCTCGCTCCGTCAGCGGCTCCGACGGGGCGGTTCCGGTCCCGACGCGCGTCAGTACCAGACCGCGCAGGATGTCGGCGCCGGTGGCGTCCCGGCGCTGGGCGGCGGCCACCCGCACGAACCCCGAGTCCGGCGACGTCGACAGCCACCGGTGACGCGTCGCGAACTGATCCATCCCGGCCTCGGCCGTCCGCCAGCTCATCCCCGCGAACCCGCCGGCGGGATCGTGAGTCAGGTGCCAGTCGCCGACGCCGCCCGGCGTCGGGTCGAGGACGAGGTGGAACGGGCCTTCCCGGTACGCACCGGGGGCGAGCGGCAAGGCCTCGTAGAGCGCGTCACCGAGCCCGGCATCGACGTACCAGGTTCCCGAAGGGTTCCGGCTCGCCGGCAGCCCGCCGACCGTGAGGACCAGGTGATTGCTCATCGCCTCCTCGTCGGGCCCGCCGGGCCCGTGGACACCGCCGACGTGACGGGTGACTGCATAGCCAAGTGACCTCAAGAGCTCGCTGAAGGCGCCGTTCAGGTGGAAGCAGTAGCCGCCGCGACCCTGCTGCGCGATGCGGACGACGGCGTCGTCGAGGTCGATGCCCCATGCCTCACCCAGGTGGATCCACATCGTCTCGTACGAGATGCGCTCGACATGGCGACGGTGCAACCGCTGCAACGCCTCGACCGACGGAGGCTCCACCTCCAGCCCGAGCCGGCGCAGGTACGCCTCCTGCAGCTCAGCGTCCATCTGCGCCCATCGGGGCTTCCATGGCCCGTCGGGTGAAGCCACACCCAGGCACCCCGGGGACTCTATTGCCACCGAACAACGCATTTGCGCGAGTCAGCGATGGAACGAAGCCAATAGAGCGGCCGGATCCCGTACCGTCGCTCGTATCGACACGGTGACGACGTGCTTCCACCACTCCGACAGGGAGACGGGTCGGTCCTGCACCCGTTGTGGACGGCCCGCGTGCCCGGACTGCCTGCGCGAGGCGCCTGTCGGTGCGCACTGCTTCGAGTGCGTGCGCGCCGCCCGTCCGCCTGCCCGCCAGCGCGTCCGGCGCTGGAACGCGACGGCGGGCCCGCTGGCCACGAAGGTTCTGATCGGGCTCAACGTCGTCACCTACCTGGCCACCGCGGCCGGAGGGGGCGCGGGAGGACGCGGTGGCGACCTGCAGTCGCGCCTGTCCCTCTACGGGCCCGCGGTCGCGCGGGGCGAGTGGTACCGGCTCATCTCGTCCGGATTCGTTCACTACGGGCTGATCCACATCGGGTTCAACATGCTGCTGCTGTACCAGCTGGGCCTCATGCTCGAGCCTGCACTCGGGCGCACCCGCTTCCTCGCGCTGTACTTCGCCGCCCTGTTGACGGGGTCGTTTGCCGCCCTGCTCCTCAGCCCCGCCGTCGTCTCGGGCGGCGCGTCCGGAGCCGTGTTCGGGCTCTTCGGCGCGGCGGCTGCCGGGCTGCGTCAGCGCGGGATCAGTGTGATGCAGACCGGCATCGGAGGCCTGCTGGTCATCAACCTGATCTTCACCTTCGTTCTCCCCGGCATCTCGATCGGGGCCCATCTGGGCGGCCTCGCCGGAGGGACCGCTGCGGGGTGGTTCATGCTCCGTCCGTCATCCACGCGTCGCTCCGCCGTCGCCGGCCTGGTCGTTGCCGCGGTCATCATCGGCGCCGCGCTCGCGGGCGGGGTCTGGGCCGCCCGGGCCTAGCGGCCTCACGTCGGTGCTTGCTGAAGACCGGCGACTCCGGCGACATTCGCATCGGTTTGGAGCCGGCGCAGTGCGCCCTCGTCGTCCTCGAGGTAGCGCTCGAAGAAATCGATCGTGGCTCGCGCCGCGATCGGTTCCCACGGCGGCCCGAACTGGACGTGCTCGGCCCCGACCAGACTGACGAGGAACTTCGGTGCAGGAGCCTTCGCGTACTCCTGCGCGCTGTGCTCGATCGGTGCGACCGGGTCGGCGGTGCCATGGATGAACATCACTGGGACGGACGGACCGGTGAAGAACTTCCCGTCGGAGTCCAGTACCTCGCCGGCCAGGCCTATGACGCGACGTGCCCCCAGTGGCCCTCGTAGCCCGCTCGTCGAGTCCGCCACCTGTCGGTGCCGCCCCCGTACCCTCGGTCAGGTGCCCGATTCCGCATTGGACGCCCTCCCTGACGCGCCCGGCCTGCGCGCGGTCCGCGCCAAGGTCCACGCCGAGGCGTCCTCCATGTGCCCGACCTGCGGCCGACGCCATCTGCTCGACAGCCACTGCTCCGCGGCTCCCGAGGTGGTGCACGACGTCGACCCTCCCCCGGTCGAGACCGCGCCCGAGCCAGACGCGCTCGAGGACGCGACCACACCCACCCGGAGCGACACCGCGCGCGAGGGTGACAACGGTTCCGCCCGCAGCCGGTTGCGGTCGGTGGTCGCCTACCTGGGACTCGACGCCGCGTCGTTCGGCGACGTCGGCGACGACGCGCCCGGGGCCGCGGCGAGCTCCGAGGTGTCGAGGTGGGCGTGGTCGGAACCGGAGGATGCCGCGCCGGCCACCGCGGACCCGCCATATCCGCGATTGAAGCGGGTCGCGGCCTTCCTCGGGTTCGACCTGGGTGCGGACGACCGGGCGCGCGCCACAGAGCTGGGTCAGCCGCCCGCCGCCCCGTCCTCGACCACCTCGATCGACTCGGCCGACGAGGGCGACGAGGGCGAGGATGACGAGGACGCGCTCGTGCCCGACCTCCCGATCCCGATGACCGCACCGTCGATCGACGCCGACGATGAAGAGGCCGACGACGAAGAGACCGACGACGAAGAGACCGACGATGAAGAGACCGACCGGGTGACCAGCCCGGACGACGCGCCGCGGAAGTACTGGCGCCGGACCGACGACGACATCCTCTACCGCCCGTCGCGTCGCCCCCGCTCGCCCCGCCGCGCCTGGCGCGACCGCATCGCGTCCCGACGCTGAGGGTCTTCGCGACTCGTCTCGACCTCGGCGACGACGCCAACTCGTCGAGCTCGCTGCCACCGACGTAGCTCGACTCGAGAAGGTGTTGATTCGAGCTCAGCTCGGCCGCAGTGCCTTCCAACACGAGCTCTCCGTGGCTGAGGATGTAGCCGCGATCTGCGATCGAGAGCGCGAGATGGACGTGCTGCTCGACGAGCAACACGCCCGCACCGCTGTCGTCGACGATCTGGCGCAGGATCTCCAACAGGTTCTCGACGATGATCGGCGCCAAGCCGAGGCTCATCTCGTCGACCATCAAGAGCCTCGGAGTCGACGTGAGCGCGCGTGCCATCGCCAGCATCTGCTGCTGTCCACCGGAGAGCAGGCCTGCCCGTCGATCTTGGATCTCGGCCAGCGCTGGAAAGTAGTTCAGGACCCAGGCGCCCCCCGTCCTACCGGTAGTCGTCCGGGTCGCCGTCGACTCCTGTCTCCCCGACCTCCTCTATGTAGCGCCAGATATCGGGTTGTGTCCCGTCGACGTCCGTGAACCCGTATTCGAGCGCGAGCTGTCCGGAGCTGACCGAGCACTGGTTCCATCGCGCCCGACCGGGATCGGATGCCAGCACGGCAACGGCCCGCCCGACGTATCGGGGCGACTCGGAGAGAGCGAAGTCGGCGGGCGCAGACGGTCCCTCGCTGCCGGCGGCCGGTGGATCGATCGCGTCGCGCCAGTTCCGCTCGGAGACGCCGAAGTTGTCGAGCATCATCTCCGACCGAAGCCATCCAGGCGTGATCGCGACCGCGGTTGCTCCATACGGTTCCAACTCATGTCCTTGGGAGAACGCCAGCCGGTTCACGGCAACTTTGGCGAGGTCGTAGAACACCGAGAGCCGGTAGCGCGACGCGTTGTACTCGGCGGTGCCGTCCGTGACCTCGACCAAGAGGCCACCCGGCTCGTCGACGAGCAATGGGAGCAGGTGATGGGAGGTGATGAGGTGGGTGTCGATGGCGAGCCGGAGAATCCGGAGACCCTTGTCCAGATCGTGCTCCCAGATGGGCGTGTTCCAATCGGCCGGGCCGCCCTTGAGCAGCTCGGCACCCCAGATGTCGTTGACGAGCACATGGATGTGGCCGTGGTCGCTCCGGATCTGCTCGGCCAGGCGCTTCACCTGATCGGGGACGAGATGGTCGACGGCGGCCGCGATCCCGGTGCCGCCGAGGTTGGTGACGAGCTCGGCGGTCTCCTCGATCGTCTCGGCCCGGTTGTAGTCGGACCGACTGGATCTCGTGCTGCGGCCGGTGCAGATGACCGTTGCGCCGGCTTCACCCAGGGCAGCTGCGATGCCACGCCCGGCACCGCGGGTCGCTCCGGCGACGACCGCGACCCGCCCGCGAAGCGCATCGCTGCCCGCCGACCATCCCATAGCTGGGGTCATGCTCTCAGGCTTCGAGCGACGATCGCCACGATCCCCGCGCGCCGGGGCGACGCCCCCCTTGCCAGAGCGCAGGCTGCTCGTCCACACTCCAATGGTCGCGAGGGTTCCGCCAACCTCGGCGACGCCGTCGGGGTGCTCGACCGCACCCCTGCTGCCCCACCGGCGAGATGCGTTCGCGTCTCGCCGGTGCGCGCCGAGCCGCGGAGGTTTGAAACGACCGTCACCGAGGTAGGTCAGCCCGGCCAGTAGAGAGCCAGCGGTGCGGGGGACCCACCCACCCCATCCCCTGCCGCTGGCTTTCTCGCGCGCCCGAGCGGGTCGGGCGCGCGCGTGTCGAAGACACGCTTCTCGCCAACCGTCGCAGCTGCGTGCAGCCCTCGGTCGGCCGTAACACGCAGTTGCGCCACGACGATAGCAACGACGGCGCCTCACCGATCCCCAGGCCGACATCCGCGGTCTCCACGGGTGTGGGCTGCTGAGGCAGGAACGAGACAGCCGCCCGTCGCAACCGGGCGGCTCTCTCGCGCCCGCCGGAGTCTGCGAGGCCCGCGTCGGAGACCGAGATGGTGCTGCAGCGAAACCGGCGGAGCTAGTGGGCCGCGCGTGGCGTTGTCGTGGTCTGCGGTTCCCGCGGCGAGGAGGTCGCCAAATGAGGCTCGTGCGCGCGTTGCGCCGAACCGTTGGCCGGCGCTGTCGTCGAAGGTGACGCGCCCCGATTATGACCGGTGCCCTCGTGGCCGTCGGCGTTGGACGCGCCCGAGTTCGGGCGCGTCGGCTGCGTCGGCTGCGTCGGCTGCGTGTTGTCGCCCGTCCTGGCCTGGCCCGGCGGCACGGCAACTCGCGCGGCGTCCGCGGGGGACCCGCCTGCGCTGGGCGGCTTTCCGCAGTCTGACCGCGCGAACGCCGAGACCTGCGCGCCACCACTTCCGGCCAACTGCGACACGCAGTCGCCGTGGTTCGTCGTCGTCGCGCCCACGCCGCCCGTGTCGTCGGCGCGGGACGTGTGCGCGCTCGACGGCGACCGCCCGTGCCTCCCCTCGCCCGTCGGCACCTCGATGCCCACTCTGGCCAGCACCGTCGAGATGTGGCGCTGGGCCACGGACGGAAGAGCACCCGCGGCGGCCATGCCCGACAGCGTCAGCAAGCCTGCAGAAGCAGCGGTCGCCACCTTGGCCTTGATGGGGCGGCGGCGCGGGACGACCGGGACCGCGCGGACGCGGGATGCCGCCACCATCGCCGCGATCGTGTCCTCCGTCCTGGCTGACGTCGCAGTGCGAGCCTCGGTGCGCGCCGTATCGAGAAGCGTCGCCACTCCCCCGTAGCCCGGGGGCGCGTCATCGGGTGGTACTGCCCCGCGCAACAGTCGCTCTGCAGTCGATTCGTCCAGCGTCGCCAGTGACATCTCGCTGGAGCCATCGTCTGGGCGGCCGAAGCGGTTACGGGCCGCCGGCTGGCAGCTCCCGGGCCAGGCGCTGGAGCGCCCGGTGCTGCAGGGCGCGGACCGCTCCCGGGCGTCGCCCCACGACCGTGGCCACGTCGTCGACCGCCATGTCCGCCACGACGCGTAGCAGGATCACCTCGGCCTGAGCCTCAGGCAGTGCGGCGATGCGGGCGAGGGCCGACCGGGTGGCGATCGCCACCATCACGTCGTGCTCGGCGTCTCCGAAGGTGGAGTGCTCGGCGACGACCTCGGGCGCGCGCGGGTCGGTACGACGCCGGCCCGCCCGCCGGCGCAGGTCCGTCAGGCGACGGTAGGCAATCGTGAACACCCACGAACGGAAGCGTGACTCCGAGCCCTCGAAGCCGGCAATTCCCTCGGCCACGGCGACGAACACGTCGGCCGCCAGGTCCTCGGCATCGTGAAGCGTGCGGTGGCGGAGGAAGGCGAGCACGTTGGGGTGCAGGTCGCGATAGATGGCCTCGTGGGCCCAGGGTGCCCCGGTCTGCGCGGCCGCAAGCACCTCGTCGAATCGCTCGGACAGCGCCACCTGCACATGATGCCTCAAAAACCGCCCTCCGCCACACTCAGTGGTAGGGGCGCCCGATTCCGTTGTTATTGAGGCGTTTCTGGCGATCTGGGTCCCCTCGAGGCGCCTACGAGCCGAGGTCGGTTGCCGACTTTCCCGCGCCACACCCGTAACCGGTTGGGCCCTTCCGAGCGATAGCGCACGCAGAGGGTCGGACCGCCCACGACGTCTCCAGTCGAGCTCGGTCCCGAGGGGGGCGATGGGCCGCGTTCGCGTCGATGGCAAGCACTTCATGCGCGACGGTCGCAGGTTCAACTTCCGCGGCGTGAGCTACGGGACGTTCCAGCCCCGCGCGGACGCGGCGCGGTTCCCGGAGCGGGACGGGCTCAAACGCGACCTCGCGGCGATGGAGCAGGCGGGCTTCACGGTGATCCGGACCTACACACCGCCTCCCGATGACCTCCTCGAGCTGGCCGCCGATTGGGGCCTCCACCTGCTGATCGACGCGTTCTTCCCCGACTGGAGGTATCTCATCGGGAGCTCACGCCGCGACAAGCGACGAGTGGCTCGAGAAGCGCGCACGACCGTTCGGTCGATCGCCCGGCAACTCGCGGGAGCGGACGTCGTGTTGGGCCTGTCTCTGGGCAATGAGGTTCCGGCCGACGTGCTGCGTTGGGTGGGCGCTCGCGCGATCGCCGATGTCATCGCGGAGCTCGCGGACGTCGTGCGAGAAGAGGACGAAGACCGCCTCGTCACCTATGCCAACTACCCGTCGGCCGAATACCTCTGCACCGACGAGCTCGACTTCATCACGTTCAACGTGTTCCTCGAGCAACGAAAGGACTTTCGTCGCTACCTCGCGCGACTCGGGAACCTTGCCGGTGACCGTCCGCTCGTCGTGGGCGAGATGGGTCTGCACGCCGCCACCGTGGCGGGTGAGGAACGACAGGCAGAGACCATCGACTGGCTCATGGCAACCGCGCTCGAGAGCGGCGCGGCCGGCACGTGTCTGTTCTCGTGGACCGACGACTGGTGGGTCGGGGACACCGCCGTCGACGGCTGGCACTTCGGCCTCACCCGAGCCGATCGCTCGCCTCGGCCCGCACTCGCAGTGGCCGAGCGATGGAATGGGCGAACCGTCGCTGACGTCCGAGACCGTTGGCCGGCCATCAGCGTGGTGATCTGCGCGTACAACGCGGCCGCCACCGTCGACGAGTGTCTCCGGCATACCTGCGCGCTCGACTATCCCAACCTCGAGATCCTGCTCATCGACGACGGTTCTACGGATGCCACCGCCGACATCGCGGCCCACCACCCTCGAGCTCGGCGGGTGACGATCGACCACGCCGGCCTCTCGGTGGCCCGCAACGAGGGATACCGCGCCGCCGCGGGGGAGATCGTCGCCTATCTCGACAGCGATGCGTACCCGACACCGGAATGGCCGTACTACCTCGCGCTCGCCATGGAAGAAGGGACGGTGGGCGGCGCGGGCGGCCCGAACGTCCCACCCCCGGATGATCCCGAAGGAGCGCAGCGAGTGGCGCGGGCCCCGGGCGGACCCGTCCACGTGCTGATCGCCGACGAGCGAGCCGAGCACCTACCCGGTTGCAACATGGCCTTCCGACGCGAGGTGCTCGAGCAGGTCGGCGGGTTCGATCCCGTCTACATGGCCGCCGGCGACGACGTCGACCTGTGCTGGAGGGTGCTCGACCGAGGCTGGGACATCGGGTTCCATCCCGCCGCGCTCGTCTGGCACCACCGCCGATCGGGGGCCCGGGCCTATCTGCGACAGCAGCGTGGCTACGGACGCGCCGAGGCGCTCGTGGAGGCCCGCCACCCCGATCGGTTCACGGGACTGGGCACGGCCCGCTGGGCCGGGCGGATGTACAACCCGCTCGTGCCCTGGCGGGGCCGCCAACGCATCTATCGCGGCTTGTACGGGGCCGGCGCCTTCCAATCGGTGTACCGCGGTGGCGGTCACCTCCTCGACGTCGTGCACCAGGTAGGGGTGCCGGTCGCAACCGCTCTCATCCTGAGTGCGCCGGTCGCGCTGGTGTACCCGCTGCTCGGCGTGCCGGCCGTCGCCGCCGTCTTCGCGCTGCTCGCGCTGGCACTTGTCGATGCCGGTCAAGCCCATCCGCCGCGCGGCACCAGAGCTCGTCGATTGCGCTTTCGGGTCGGGGTTGCCGGGCTGTGCGTCGCGCAACCGCTCGTGCGGAGCTGGGGTCGCGTGCGCTACGGCGGCCCGGCGCGTCGCGACCTTCCGCCTCAGCCGGCGTTGCCGGCGCTCGTGCGGCGCGTCTCGGGCGGAGTGAGCGTGCTCGCGCACGATCGTCCGAGGGCCGAGATCGCGGCCGGCATCGTGGCGGCGCTCCGCCGCGTGCACGTTCGGCTTCTACCCGCCACCGGTTGGGAGGACCACGACGGCGAGGTGATCGCATCGTCGCTCGTGCGCGGCAAGCTGGTCACGAGCGCGCACCCGGTCGGCTGCGTCCAAGTACGCGTTCGACGCCGGTTTCTCCGTTTCCGGCTCGCGGTCACGGCGCTCGCCGCCATGATGCTGACCGTTCTGTCGCCCCCGGTTGGCTTCGCCGTCGCGGCGCTCGCGTGTCTCGAGTTGACGCGGGGGGTGTGGCGCTCCGGGCCGATGATCCACCGGGTGATTGCAGCATGCGCGGGTGGTCCGGCGTAGATGCCTGATACGTCCGCCGAGCGGACACGTGATCGCGCGCTGTTGCGTCGTGTCGCGGGCGAGGTGCGACCGCATTGGCGGGGAGTTGCCGGCATCTTTCTCGTTGATCTCGCGGCCACACCGATCCTGCTTCTCATGCCCGTCCCCTTGAAGATCGCGGTCGACAGCGTCATCGGTTCAAAACCCCTGCCGAGCCCCCTGGCCGCGTTGACGCCCGACTGGCTCGAGCGATCGAACGACTCGCTGCTCGGCCTCGTCGCCGGGCTGCTGCTCGCGGTGGTGGTGCTGAACCTGCTCCAGCAGGCGGCCGCCATCGTGCTCCGGGCACGCACGACTGAGCGGCTCACACTGGCCTTCCGGACGCGGCTGTTCCGTCACGCGCAGCGCCTCTCGCTGGCGTTTCACGATGTGCGCGGATCCACCGACTCCATCTACCGCATCCAGTACGACGCCACCGCGATTCAGAGCATGACCGTCGACGGCGTCATCCCCCTGGTCACCAGCGCGATCGCCCTCGTCTCGATGCTCTATGTGACCGCCAAGATCGACATGCCACTCGCACTGGTGGCCCTCACTGTGGCTCCGGTGCTGTTCGTCCTGTCTCGCAGCTACAAAGTGCGTGCCCGGCGCTGGTACCGCAACGCCAAGGAGCTGGAGAGCTCGGCGTTCGGCGTCGTCCAGGAGGCGCTCACCGCGCTGCGCGTGGTCAAGGCCTTCGGCCGCGAGGAGCACGAGCACCTGCGGTTCGTCGGCCGTTCCCGCCTGGGTGTCGATGCGAAGGTGCGCATCGCGGCAGCCGACAGTGTCTTCGGCGGCCTCATCGACCTGACCACGGCGCTGGGCACAGCCGCGGTCCTGGTCATCGGCGTCCGCGGTGTGCAGTCGGGTCGGATCACCCTGGGCGAGCTGCTCCTGGTGATGGCGTACCTCACGCAGCTGTACGGCCCGCTCAAGACGATGAGCCGCACGATCGGCACCCTGCAGTCCTCGCTCGCCAGCGCCGAGCGGACCTTCGAGCTCCTCGACGAAAGTCCCGACGTGCCCGAGCGGCCTCACGCCCGCCCGCTCGAGCGGGCGGCGGGTCGCCTCGAGTTCCGCGACGTCGGCTTCGCCTACGCGGGCAACCCGCCCGTTCTCCACGGCGTCTCGTTCGCCCTGGATCCCGGAACCTCGCTCGGGATCGCGGGGCCCACCGGAGCCGGCAAGACCACGCTCATCAGCCTGGTGACCCGCCTCTATGACCCGACCGGCGGCGCGATCCTTCTCGACGGTGTGGACCTGCGCGACCTCAGGCTCGCGGATCTGCGGAACCAGTTCGCCATCGTGCTCCAGGAACCCGTCCTGTTCTCCGCCTCCATCGCGGAGAACATCGCCTACGCGCGCCCGGAAGCCAGCCACGACGAGATCGTGGCGGCGGCCGAGGCGGCCAGCGCACACACCTTCATTGCGGAGCTGCCGGAGGGGTACGCCACGCTTGTCGGCGAACGTGGCATGCGCCTCTCCGGGGGCGAGCGACAGCGAATCTCACTGGCGCGGGCGTTCCTGAAGGACGCCCCCATCCTCGTTCTGGACGAGCCCACGAGCTCGGTGGACGTGGCCACCGAGCGCCTGATCATGGCCGCGATGCGCCGGCTCATGGCCGGCCGCACCACTCTGATGATCGCCCATCGTCTGAGCACCCTCGAGGAGTGCGATCGGCGGCTCGAGATTGACCACGGCCGAATCGTGGCGCTCTCCACCACTGCAACGCACGCAGCACGCCGTCGCTCTCGGAATGGCGCGCGCCGGACACGCCGGACGGCATCGACCCGCGAGGCGATCGATGACCACCCGGCCGCGACGGCTTGGCTTCGGCTCGACATCGGACCCGCGCCCGAGTCGGTCGAGGTGCTCAAGACACCAAACGGAAAACCGGTTTGGAAGTCGCAGGTGTACCGGTTACGCGGTGCCGGCCCGAACCGCGAGAACGTGATCGCCAAACAGGCGGGCCTCGAACGGATCCGTCTCGAGCGCCGGGTCTACGAAGAGGTCCTCCCGCGGGTCCTGTTGGCCACGATCGGCTGCTACGGCTCGATCGAGAACCCCGGCGGAGACGCGGGCTGGCTCTTCCTCGAGGATGCCGAAGGAGTGCCGTATGCCGACGACGTGGCGGACCACCGAAGGCTGGCCGGAGAGTGGCTCGGTGCGCTGCATCTGAGAACCGCGAGGTTGGACCTCGCCGACCGGTTTCCCGACCGCGGGACGAGCTGGTACCTGTCCAAGCTTCAGGCGGCCGGCCAGAGAATCGAGGAGAGCCTGCAGAACCCGGCACTCTCCGACGAGGCGATCTCGTCGCTCCAGCGCGTGATCGAGCAGACAGAGATGCTCGAGTCGGCCTGGGACGAGCTCGACCGCTTCGGCCGTCGCTTTCCGCCGGTCCTTGCGCATGGTGACTTCACTTCCAAGAACGTCTTGGTCTCAACTCCGAGCTCGGGGCGCCGGCTGTCGGTCATGGACTGGGGTACCGCCGGCTGGGGAGTGCCCGCTTCGGATGTCGCCGCCACGGACTTCGCGTCTTACGGTCGAACGATCGGTGCGTCGTGGGGCCGGATGAGCTCGACCAAATGGCGGGCGCTCGGCGCGATGGGGACGATCCTGCGGCTCATCCTCTGGATCGACGGCGAGAGCAACGCCCTGTCCAGCCCGTGGGTAGAGAGGCCCGTGCGCAAGCTGGAGTACTGCCGATCAGGGCTGGCCGACGCGCTCGGAGATCTCGATGCGCGCGGCCGGTCGATCTCGTGACGCATGACCTGCCCGATGCCGAGACGCTGGCGCGCGGCCGCACCGCGGTGCTCGCGAGCCCTGACGTCAGGGACTCGGTGCGGGTCGAGAGCCGCACGGTCAACCCGTACACGAGCAGCACCGCCAGCGAGCTGATCATCACACTGGGTCGCGCTACGAAGCATCGCCGCACAACTCGACGCGCTCGCGCCGAGCAGGGGCGGGACTGATGGTCGCGGTCGTCACCGGTCCAGGGCTCGCTCGCCAGCGCCGAACGCATCTTCGCGTTGCTCGAAGCGGAGCCGGAGGTGCCTGACCGCCCGAACGCGCGTTCCGTCGTGCGAACGTCGGGGCGGCTGGTGTTCGAGCACGTGTCGTTCGCGTACACCGGCTGCCCGGACGCCCTCCACGACCTGTCGTTCGCGATCGAGGCGGGTAGCCGGGTGGGGCTCGAGGGCAGGACGGGCGCCGGAAAGACGACGCTCGTGAGCCTTGTCGCCCGCCTGTACGACCCGATCGCGGGACGGATACTGCTCGACGGCGTGGACCTGCGCGACTACCAGCTGGCCGACCTGCGCTGCCAGATCGGCTTCGTCCTGCAGGAGCCCGTGCTCTTCGCCGCGAGCATTGCCGAGAACATCGCGTACGCGCGCCCCGATGCGGGTGCCGACGAGATCGTCGCCGCGGCCCGGGCCGCATGTGCGCATGACTTCATCGACGCGCTGCCCGACGGCTACGACACGCTTGTCGGAGAGCGGGGGATGCGACTCTCGGGAGGAGAGCGTCAGCGACTCTCGCTGGCCCGCGCCTTCCTCGAGGACGCGCCGATTCTCGTTCTGGACGAGCCGACCAGCGCGCTCGACACCGGCACCGAAGCGGCGCTGATCGAGATCCAGCAACGCGTCATGGCCGGTCGCACGTGCATCATCGTCGCCCACCGTCCGCAACTGCTCGACGGCTGCGATCTGCGCCTGCAGCTCGAAGCGGGCCGGCTCGTACCGCGTCCGCGGACGCAGGCGATGATTCCTGCCCGCGGCGACACGTGCCACACCGGCTCCTTCGATGCGACCGGACGGTCCCGCCCGACACCGCCGGCGCGAGCCGCGGCGAAGCGCGCGACGGAACGGAGCGCACACCCCGCGGTGGCGGCGTGGTGCGCTCTCAGCGAAGTACACCGCCTCCCGGCACGCGTCGACGTCGTACACGAGAGTGGAAAGTCGGCGGCGTACCGGCTGGCGGGCGTTGGCGATGGAGCATCGGCGGTGATCGCGAAGCGCTGTTTCGCCGCCACCGGCTCGGTCGAGCGGGCCGTGTACGAATCGGTGCTGCCCCGTCTGCCGGTCACAGCCCTTCGCTACTACGGAGCCGTCGCCGATGGAGTGCACACCTGGCTCTTCTTGGAGGACGCGGGCGCGATGCAGTTCGCGCCGACAGTCGCGCTCCAGCGATCGCTTGTCAGCGCCTGGCTCGCGACGATGCACACCTCTGCCGAGCCGTTGGTTGCGGGCGTGGATCTGCCGAATCGCGGAGTGCATCACACGCTCGATCAGCTGCGCGCGGCGCGGGATCGGATCGCCATCAACCTCGGGAATCCCGTGCTCACGCGCTCTGACCGCGAGGAGCTGCAATCGGTGATCGCGGCATGCGACGCGTTGGAGCGGCGGTGGCCCGAACTGGAGGCATGCTGCCGTGGCGCGCCGGTCACGCTCGTCCACGGCGACTTTCGACCGAAGAATGTCCGTTTGCAGCCCTCCGTCTCAAGCGGGCGCGTGTACGTGCTGGATTGGGAGACCGCGGGACGCGGAGTACCGGCGGTCGATCTGGCGCCACCGAAGGGTTTGTGCTTGAGGAACCACCTGGACCTCGTCACGTACGTTTCGATCGCACGCGCGCGCTGGCCGGCGCTGAGCATCGAGTCGATCGATCGCCTGATGACTGCGGGAACGATCTTCCGGCGACTGGCGGCGATGGACTGGGCCAGCCTCGACCTCGCCTCACCGCACGTCGCGAGGGGTGTCGCCCGGCTTCGCATCTACCGCGACGAGGTGGTGGCGACAATGCCTGAGGTCACCCGCGCCGCCGCACGCTGCGAGTCGTGATCGACGTCGTGACCGTCCGCGACGCAGTCACGGACGTGCGAGATGTTCCCGCTCGGGATGAAAGTGACGGCCGCGTGTGAAGGTGCCGGATACGACTGCGCTACCGCGAGGACCCCGCCCGTCCGCTGCCACCGTCGCGGCAGTGCTCGCGGCCGTCTTCGTTGACGAACCGAAGGGTGTCGAGGTCGTCGAGCGCGTCACGTCGATCTACGAGAGTACGTTCGGCCTCGAGATCGTGACCTGTCGCTTCGCAACTGGCACGCGCCGTGTGCTCCTGAAGTACGGCGCGCCCCAGCACGCGAACGTTTCCTCGGCTGACCACCGCGGTGGTCTGGTAAGGGAGGCAGCCGTGTACGACAGCCTCCTGGACCGCCTCCCAGTGAGAACCCCCCAACTCTTCGGTTCGGTCAGGTTGGCTGACGGCCGCGCCTGTCTCGTCCTCGAATACCTCGAAGGCGCCCACCGACTCCAGCATTCATCTGATCTGAAGGCGTACGAACGGGCGGCGCGTTGGCTGGGAGAGTTTCACGCCACCGCAGCTCTAGAGCTCCGCCCCGCGTTGTGGCCTGGCCGTTTGGCCGGTGGATCCACGATTCCCACCTATGACTTGGAGTACTACACGAGTTGGGCGGCACGCACTCGCGAGGCGCAGGCACAGCTCTGCGGCCAGAATATGTGGCTGTCCGAGTTGTGCGACCGTTCGAGTGACGCGATGGCGCCGCTGGTCGAACAGCCGAGAACGCTGATTCATGGCGAGTTCTACCCGAGCAACATCCTCTGTCACGGAACCGACGTCTGCCCGGTGGACTGGGAGACCGCGGCAATGGCACCCGGCGAGATCGACCTGGCGATGTTGACCTCGGGATGGATTGGCTCCGCGCGAGACAACCTCGAGAACGCGTACATCGCGGCTCGGTGGCCCGAACCCGCCTGCGACCAGGTGAGTCGTCTTCAACACGTCCTTGCCGCTGCCCGGATCTACGAATGTCTTCGTTGGCTCGGCGATGCTCATGAGCGCGAATTCAAGGTCCGAATCGACGTCCTCGACGTACTACGCGTCGCGGGCCGCGCGGTAGGCGTACTGGCCTAGGCGGGTCACCGAGACAATGATGACGACGATCGACACCTCTCCTGCGAAAGCAATCATGAGGGGTGCAGAAAGTCGACGCCTGCTCAACGCGCTGGGACTCTGATCCCATTGCGGGCGAGCCCGCGCTAACGCACGAGCTCGATGAACTGGTTCTGTCCGAGCTGGTAGGGGTTGGTGCCCAAGTTCCCGGGCAGCATCTGCGCGGGGATCACGAACGCGGTGATGGCCTCTGCCTTCCCGGGCTGGTTCTGGGGCCCGTCGCCCACGCCCGGATCGAAGTCGATCGCGCAGCTCGACGAGTTGCATTTGGCGAACAACCGCTGGATGTAGACCGGGTTGAACTGGGCGATCTGGACCGTGCCCGACGTGCCCGACGGGAAGCTGCCGGTCAGACGGGGCACGTAGCCGAACCGCGGGCTGAGCTGGATGTCGTAAAGGTCGATCCCGGGCTCGGTGTGGCTGTTCATCGTGAACAGGTCGCCCTGGCAGGGGTTGTTGAAGCAGCCGGTGCCGGCCTGGTAATCGGCGAAGCACGTGTCGAGCAGAGCGCGTAGCTGATTCTTGTTGTCGGGGTTGCCGTCAGTGAGGGCGCTCGTGAACACCGACCGGCGACAGGAGAGCGGGGTGTCGAAGATGAAGCCGGGCGGGATGAACTCCCAGAGGCCGGTATCGTTGACGTTGACCCCGGCGATCCCGGTCGTACGGTCGTAGTAGTCGCCCGAGCTGTCACCGAGCCGAGCGAGCCGGGCGGCCTTCCCGTCGCTGAAGTCGGCGGGCCCGCCGCTCAGCATCCCCGTGTCGAACGCAGAGGACTTGTCGCCGGTCGTGACATCGATGGTGTTGGGCTTGGACTGCACACAGTCGTCGAGCACGGTCACGCCCGCGAACGGAACGACCTCGTGATCGGCGCCCACCGCCGCGTTGTTGATCAGCCTCGCGTTGTCGCCTCCCGCCGTGCAGCTCGGGCTCGTGCCCAGCGAGGAGTTGCCGTACAGCCTGATGTCGATCACTCCGAAGTTGCCCGAGTCCGGGCCGTCGCAGGGCGGAATGGTGTCGACGTGTCCCCCGGGACCGGTCTTCAGGCAGGCCTGGCCGCTTGTCACCGCGGTGACGGGAAGGGCGAACGGCAGCACCCCGCCGAAGCCCGGGGTGTGCCGGCGGGCCTCGGCCACCGCCGTGACGTTGATCTGGTTGATACCGATCACCTGGGCGAAGCTCGTCTTGTACGGTGCCCGCATCGGCACCTTCACTCGGATCCGCGAGAACGACGTGTCGAACGAGATGCACTCGTATCCGACCGCTTTGACTGGCAACGCGCCGGCGTCGGTGCAGTTCGCGGTCTGCCAGTCGGCGAGGGTGAAGCTCGTGCCGAGGGTGTCGTTCACAAGGTCCTTGACCCGGTTGACGAGGTTCACGGACGTGTCCGGCAGGTCCTGGGCCGCGCCGAGCGAGGCGAAGTCGGCGCCGGACTGCGTCTGCCTGCGCTGATTGAATGCGCCGCCGAGGTCGACGGCGAAGGCCACGAACACCGTGAAGACCACGAGCAGCAGTGCGAAGAGCACGATCGTGACGCCGCGTTCGTCTCGTCGAACGACCCTCATTGACAGGTTCCCCCGGCATCGGTGGTCGCCCAGGTCCCGGTCTGTTCGAGACGGACGCTCACCCTCGATTGCATCGAGCCGCTGAGGAACGCGGTGGAGAGGCCGCTGAGCGAGGAGAGCGGGTACTTCACGGTCACCTGCGCCAGCTCCCCGATGTCCTTGGCGCCGTTGCCATTGGCGTCCGTGAAGCCCAACAGGACGGTCAGCGACCCCGGGTTCAGCTCCTGCGTCCGATTGCGGATCTGGGTCTGGAGGCTCTGACACTGGGCCGTGCCGGTGCCGGTGCCGCCGTTGACCGCAACGATGCGGCCGCCCTCGCGAGCGCCCTGCTTTACGTCGAGGTTCTGGGCGAATGCCCAGCCGAGGTCGATGACCCCGAAGACGAACAGGACGAAGATCGGAAGGATGAAGGCGAACTCGACGAGGGTCGCGCCCCGCTCGTGCGGTCGCCCCGTTCTGCCCTTCGCCACGCGCGCTCCACCGCAGGCCCTACCCCTTCGACCCTTTCCGCGATGCCATCGTTCGACGTGGTGCCCGCGTTACGGGCAGGCCACGAGCGGTGCGGCGGTCGTGCTCGACAGCCTGGGGCTGGTCGCCGTTAACGAGCTTCCGACTAGAGCGTGCGGGATTGGGTACGAAACGGGCCTATCGCTGAGCCACGCCATGCGAGAACCATCCTGCCCCCGCTCCCTACGAGCGCGGGAGCGGCGAGACGTTTCCTGCGCGACCGGCTGAACGACTGGGGTTGTCCCCCGGCGCTGGCCGAGGACCCGTGCCTGCTCGTCAGCGAGCTGGTCACCAACGCGATCGTCCACGCCGGCACGTCGGTCGGGCTCGAGCTGCGCCTCGCGGGTCGACGGCTGCGCAGCTCCGTCTCCGACGAGAGCAGCCGCGTGCCCGTACCTCGCCGCGGGGGGCCGAGTCGTGAGAGCGGACGCGGCCTGCAACTGGTCGAGGAGCTCGCCGCGGATTGGGGTGTCGAGACGACCGCCGCGGGCAAGACCGTGTGGTTCGAGGTCGACCTCGCAGCCCGGGAGCGGCGTGACCGGGGGCGAGACCGACCGTGAGCGCGACGACGATTGTCGCCGTCGTTTGCGCGGTTCTCCCGGAGAGCGGTCAGGCTTCGCGGTCTTGTACGAGAATGTGCGGATGGCAATCAGAGGCGAGGGCATGGTGGTCATCTCCGGCGTGACGCCGGAGGAGGTCTTCGACTTCGTCATCGACCCGGCGCAGTACACCAAGGCCGACACCAAGATGATCTGGGTCACCAAGCTGGCCGACACCGACGACGGCATGATCGCCCGGGAGGACGGCCGCTTCCTGGGTCGCTTCCGGGGCTCGGTGGTGACTCGCTATCGCTGGCAGGCACCGCATCGCATCGACGTGACGCTGGAACACGGCGTGCCGAGTGCCCTCCACGCCTGGTTCGAGATCGAGGCGATCGCCGATGGCACCCGGCTGCGCCATGTGGAGACGATGGACTTCGGCCACGGCGTGTTCGGGCACCTGTACGACCTCGTGGCCCGTCGCTGGTTTGCTCGGTCCGTGGGCGCAGAGGTGGCCGAGATCGGGCGTTTGCTCGAAGCCGGTGAGCGCGGTCGAGGCATCGAGGCCCACCAGACGTGACGCAACTACTGCCGTAGCCGCGTGGCAACGGTGGAAGCAACGGCTGCCCAAGCCTGAGCCGATGTCGCCCACGCGAGCGCAGAGGAGTCGTCGTTGCCCGCCAAGAGGGCTTTGCAGTGCGCGGCCGCCGCCCATGCTTCGCTCATCGCGACGTCCATTTGCTCTTTGGGGGTCGTAGGCATGTTCATACGCTCACGGTACGCCGCTCGAGATGTTTGCCGGCGCGTGCCGGATCAGCGCCCAACCGCCCGCTCGAGCTCGGCTTTGGTCATCCTCGAACGACCCTGAATGTTCTTCTCTCGGGCTTCGTTGTAGAGCTGATCTCGGGTGCGTCCGCCCGGACCACGGTGCGACCGCAGCCCGCCTCTACGCCCGGAGGAGATGTCGTCCGTTGACGTGCGGCTGGCCGCTTCGCCGGCGCGGGCCCGCTCCTTGTTGACCGTACGGGCCGCGATCTCCTCCGCGGTGTCTTCGTCCTCGCCGCGCTCCAACACGCCTTCCTTGATGTGCTTGTACTGACGCTCTCGCTTCTCACTCCACGCTTGCTGAGGCATGGCGCGAACTCCTCTCTTTCTCTTCACCTCGCGTCTGAGCTTGCACGACGCAAACCCTCGCGTGTCCTACCCGAACCGCGACGATGCAATCCGGGTGCTCGTGCGCGCGCTCAGACCCCGTGCCGCCGCATCGCCGCGCCCAGGCGCGTCGCCATCGCCTGCATCCCGGCCAGGTTGGGGTGGATGGGCGCCGCCGGGTTCACGGGAACGATGGGCTCCACCCAGCGCACCGTCGGCAGCTGGCAGGCATCGTGACCGATGCTCAACTTGTAGGTGTCGAGGAAGATCGCTCCGTTCGCCACCGCCTGGGTCTTGAGCATCGCGTTGAGCTCTTTCTCCTTGTCGCGCAGATAGGGTGCGTCACCGTCGGTGATGGGCATCTGCGGGTAGCAGCCCGTGCCGTCGTCGGGGAGGATGTCGAGGTAGGCGAGCACGAACACCTTGGCGCGAGGTGACAGGGCGTGGATGCCTTGGAGCACGGCTGCGACCTTCGGCGCCGTCTCCGCGATGGCGTCGCTGATCGTGTCGTCGCCGTTGACGACGTACCTGTCCTGACATGGCGTTCCCGAGTTCACCGGGCTCGAGCAGTTCTCCGCGATGCTGACGAATCCGATGTCGTTGCCCCCGATGGTGAGGCTCACGGCGGCCGTGTTGGCGTCGAGCGCGTCGAATTGCGGCGGGTTGGGGCCGGGGGTGACGTCTTGGGGGGCGGTCATGTCCGCCGTCGTGGCGCCGCTGCAACTGACGTCGCGGAACACGGGAAGGCCAGAGTCGGGAGCGGTGAGGTGGGGGTAGTTGTGATCGGAGCGAAGACAACCTGCGGGGTCGTCCAGCTGCACTGGGATGACGGGTCCCGCCGTGTACGAGTCGCCGAGGGCGACGTAGCTCTGCGGTGGTGCGCAGGCGGTGAGTGCCACGACGAAGCCGACTGCCAGCGGAATCGATAACGCCTTCGGCACCCTCGCCCGCAACGTGGCACGCCTCGACCTCGCCGTTGGCCACCGCCCGCTCGTGATCATGTTCGAAGTCTCATGCCAGTGCTCGGAGGGCGCAAGGCCCGCATGACCGCGCTCGATCTCCATCAGATCAGGCCGCGGACACAGCCGTCGCGGGTGCCGAGGTGGTCGTGGTCGTGGGCACGACCTGGGTCGTGGTCGTTGCCCTGGTGGGTTTCGTCGACGTCGTCGGGAAGGACGACGCGGTGGGCAGCGGCGGAGATGATGGAGGCGACTCGACACGCGGCCGCGATGGCCATGTCGTGGGTGTGAAGGGTCGCAACGACAGTGCGTCAGGTGACGCGGTGGTGAGGGGCTCGACCGGCGTACCCGCGAGCGCCTGGCGCATGTAGTCGCGGAAGATGCGGGCCGGGAAGGATCCTCCGGTCACGGCGATCCCGTGCACGTGTCTCATCGGCACGTCGCCCTCCGGGTAGCCCACCCACACGGCGGTCGCCAGCTGAGGCACGTAGCCGATGAACCACGCATTGCCATAGTTCTCCGTGGTGCCGGTCTTGCCCGCGACCGGTCGTCCGATCGCAGCGGCCCGACCGGTCCCCTCGAGCACCACCCGCTCGAGCGCCCCCGTCAACACCCCCGCCTCCGTCGCACTGATGCGATCGTGGGTCTCCAGGGCGTGCTCGTAGACGAAGTGGTGGTGCCGGTCGGTGATGCGGGCGACGGCATAAGGTTCGGCGTAGACGCCGTGGGCCGCGAATGTCGCGAAGGCCGCGGCCTGTTCGATGGGTCGTACGCCGCGGCGCAGGCCGCCGAGGGCCATGGCGCAGTGACCATCCTTCACCTCATCGGGCTCGATCCCGAGCCTCTCGGCCATTCGGGCCACCGACTGCGGCCCGACCTCGGCCATGAGCTGGGCGTACACAGCGTTGACGGAATGAACCATCGCATCGTCGATGGTGGTGGGCCCGCGCCCTTCGCCCTCGAAGTTCCGCACGGTCCAGGGTGCGCCGTTGCACGCAACGGTCTTGGGCGAGCTCGCGTCCAAACGCGTGCGGGGGTCGATACCGGCCCGCAGCGCGGCGAGGTACACGAAGGGCTTGAACGACGACCCGGGTTGACGCCGGCCCTGACTGGCCACGTCGAAGGCACGGTTCGGATCCCGACCGCCGTAGAGCACCCGGATGGCACCGTCGCCGGGCACCACCGACACGATGGCGGCGTCGGGATCGGCCGTGTCCGGCAACGATGCCCCGGCCGCGAGGGCCGCCGCGTCGAAGGCCTTCACGTCAAGGGTGGTGAACACCGTGAGGCCTCCGGTGAAGAGGCGATTGCGGCGCGCCTCGGCCGTCGCGCCCAGCGCGTCGAGCGACGCCGCCTCGCGTGACGCGAGCGCGACGAAATGAGCCGCCCGTGCTCGGTCGCGCGCACCCGTTGGTGTCTCGGGGAGCACCCCGAGGGGTTGGGCCCGGGCACGCAGGAGCTCCACTCGGGTGAGCCAGCCGTGTTTGGCCATGTTGCGCAGCACCTGATTGCGGCGCGCCCGCACGCGCTCGGGATGTCGCCGCGGATCGAGGCCCTCGGGAGCTTCGATCTTGCCTGCGAGGGTGGCCGCCTGGGCCGGGCTGAGTCGATCCGGCGCCACGCCGAAGAAGGTTTCCGACGCGGCAGCCAGTCCGTACGCGTTGTCGCCGAAGTACACCTGGTTGAGATACCGCTCCAGGAGCTCGCCCTTCGTGTACCGATGCTCGAGGCGCACGGCATACAACAGCTCGCGCAGCTTGCGGAACGCGGTCCGGCGCCCACCCGTGTAGTTCAACTTGGCCAACTGCTGCGTGATGGTGCTGCCGCCCTGGAGGTGGTCGCCCCGCGCGTTGTTCACGAGGGCGCGGAAGACGCCCTCGGGATCCACGCCGGAGTGGTGGTAGAAGTCGGCGTCCTCCGCCGCGAGCACCGCCTGCGACACGTCCTTCGGCAGTTGCTCGAGCCGGACGGTGCGACGCGGTGCGCCCCCGAGACTCGCGAGCGGCGTGCCGTCCGCCGCCACGATCCTGGTGGGAGCGGGGAGGTCGTGGAACCCGCGGATGTCCGGCGCGAACGGCGACAACGCGACGAGCACCGCCTTGCTGGCGAGCAGGGCGACGGCGCGACGCAGCGGGGGAACGGCGATCGTGATCGCCAGTGCGAGGAGAACTGCGAGCGACACGCGGCGCCACGAGATGTTCGAACGCGGTGTCGAGGACTGCCATGCAATCTCCATGTGTGGCCAATTGGTTGCCACGAACCGTGTTCGACAAACCCGCTCATCGCCTGAGTGCGCTACGGAAAGCGACGCGGCGTGTTCGATGCCCGGCGAATGGGTAAACCCCCACGCAAGCAACAAGGAGGTTGCCATGCCTGTACGTCGAGTCGTCGACGCTGACGGCTATACCGAAACGCCCGAGCTCGGAGTCACGGAGGTCGAAAGTGGCCCGTGGAGTCCCGCCCAAGTCGTGGCCTTGGCCATCGGGCTGTTCTTCGCTGTGCTCGGCGGAATCGCTCTCGCCCGCACGGGCCTCGACCTGAACGACGTCCACCATCCGCATCGCATCGTCGGGTGGGGTGACTGGCACCACACCCCGCTCCTAGCCCTGATCGAGCTGGGCTTCGGCGTGCTCATGATGCTGGCCGGCGCCATCCCCGGCGCGTGGCGCGGCGCCATGGGCCTCCTGAGCACAGTGGCGCTCGGCTTCGGGATCTTTGTGGTCGCGCACGCCGCACCTGTGCGACTCCACAACTGGCTCGGCGTGCACGATGCCAACGGCTGGCTCTACATCGTCGTCGGGGCCATCGGCCTCGCCGCCACGATGTTGTCACCCGTCGTCTGGAGTCGGAGCCGAACGGCTCGCGGTGCTCGGCACCGCGGGCTCCGGCGCGAGCAGGTCGTGTACGAGCGCTAGCCGCCAACGCGCTAAGACCGACGGGGCCCCACAGTCGTGGGGCCCCGTCGCGTCGCTCGTCAGTCGTCGTCGCCGTCGTGGTGTCTGTCGTGGTGGTGGTCACCGCCCCTCTCGTGGAGGCTGATCCGCACGACCTGCCTGTTGGCGGAACCGATCGGCCTAGTTGGCCTCGTCGTCGGGCGGTTGCGGAATGGTGCTGAGCGCAGGGTCTCTCGGGCTCATCAGCCCGACTGAGTTCCCTTCGGGATCCGCGACGACGGCGTAACGCGCGCCCATGAAGCCGTCGTACGGTGGCTGTTGGCCCACGTACCCCGCGCTCGTGAGATCGTCGTATGTCGCGTCGACGGCTTCCGCCGAGTCGAGGCGGAACCCGAGGACGGGTCCGGTTTGGCCCCGCGGCCATCCTTGGTTCCACTGCGTCGCGAAGGCAGTGCTGTCGAGGTCGAAGTCGATCCCCTCCGCCGCGGCGATGGTGCGGTGGTGACGATCCCATGGTGCGATGGTCGGAGCGATCTCCACTCCGAGCCGTTCGTAGAACTCGACCATCGCGCGCATGTCGCGCACGACGAGGTTGATCTGGTCGAAGACAGGTCGGCTGTCAACCATGGCAAGGAACTCCCTTCTGCGGAGCGGCATATCGACATCGCCGCTGGACACCCGAACGCGACATGCCGGCGTGTCGAGCACGTCAGCTGGTGGCGATGTGGGCGACGCTGATGACCGCGTTCGGAAGCGACGCGGCGGCGATGGTGATCGCGACCACGCGTCCGACGACAACAGCGCGGTGAGATCTCGTCGCGCTGACCAGACTTCGCCAACGGGTAACTGCCACGACGGCCAAGCCGAGGATCAGGATCACGACGGTGACTGCGTACGCGAACGCGGCGAGAGCAGCCGGGACCGCGTAGCGCAACAGCACGCGTCGGTTCGCGGATGGCAGGGGTAGCCAGGTGGAGAGACGCGCGGCGAGGCCCGCGACCGTCACGCCCAAGGCCACCGCCAGCACGATGAAGACGACGACCGCCAACCATCCCGGCCCGACGAGGTCGAAGTCAGGGTTCTGGTCGCGGAGGGGGTCGATCGTGGTGCCGAACACCACGAGGAGGCCGAGACCGAACACGATGCCCCCGAGCCAACCGGCCGGCAGGAACCGACGGACGACGAGGTAGAGGACGGCCGTACTCACACCGCCGAGGATCCCGACGAAGATGACGAAACCGATCGTGCCCCCGGCAGTGATCTTGCCGACGATCTCGTCGGCCTCGGTGATCCTTCCCTGGGCGGCATCACCACTGGTCGCCGCGAGCAGACGCATGGCCAGCCGGCCCCCGCAACCGATCACCGTGACGCCGGCTCCGATCCCCACCACGAGTGCGATCGAGGCGTACCAGACGAAGCGGCGAGCGGCCTCGATCGCGGACAACCCGGGTTCGCCGGCCGGAGTGACGAACGGCCGATCGCCCCACTGCGCTCCTGCGGCTACGCCCGCCAACAGGAGCACGCCACAGATCACCATGACGAGCACGCACGAGTGTCGCGCGATGAGCGTGCGCGGGCGATGTTGGCGAAACGAGCCTCGAATGCGTCGATGACGGAAAACCGGCTATGACTGTCGGCAACTGCGCGCGGGCTGTACGAGCACCCGATCTGGAGGACCGTCATGGCCAAGAAAACAACTGCTTCGGATGACCGGACGGTCACCGAGGACGAGTTGAAGCAAGTCGAGCGAGCGAACAAGTCAGGCAAGCAGCCGGCATGTATCGGCCACAGCTTCGGCGGATTGCTCACCCAGATCCTCGCCGGCCGCGGGCTGTCGGCTGCGTCCGTCGCCATCGACCGGCACCGTTTCGCGGCGTGTTGCCGCTGCCCATGTCCGCCCTGCGGTCGGCCTCGCCGGTGCTCCGGAACCCCGCCAACCGCCACTGGGCCGTACCCCTCACCTACGAGCAATTCCACTACGGCTTCGCCAACGCGCTCGATGAGGGGGAGGCGAGTCGCTCTACGAGAAGTACGCGGTGCCCGGTTCCGGCGAGCCGATCTTCCAGGCTGCCGCGGCGAACCTCAACCCCTGGACCCCCAAGCGCGGCCACTGCTCATCATCTCGGGCGAGCTCGATCACACGGTGCCGCCCGCCATCGCGAAGGCGTCGTACAAGCGCGAGAAGCGCAACCCGGGCGTGAGCGAGATCGTCGAGATGAAGGGCCGCGGCCACTCGCTCACCATCGACGGCGGCTGGCAAGAGGTTGCCGATACTGCTCTGACGTTCGTCAAGCGTTTCGTCTAGGCGGGCAAACGCCGCCCGCTGCGCCGCGCTCAGCCGGTCAGGTCGGTCATGACCTCGCGCGCGAACTGCTCAACCTGCTCGGCGCCGGCGGCGGGCCAACCGCACACCAGGTAGCCATAGCCCGCGTCTTGCCATTTCGCCGCGTGCTTGCGCGCGGTGTCGATATCGTCGATCGAGAGCGATCCGGCGCGGAGAATGTCGGAGGGGTCGCGGCCCGTGCCGATCGCCAGCTGGTCGACCCGCTCATAGGCCTCGCGCAGCGAGTTCGGCGTACCGAACGCGTGCCACACGTCGGCGTACTTGGCGACGAGAGGCAGCGTGCGACGTGGGCCGCTCCCGCCGATCCAGATCGGTGGGTGCGGCTGCTGGACCGGCTTCGGGCGCAATCGGGCGTCGCGTAGCGACACGATATGTCCGTCGTACGAGACGATGTCTCCGGTGAAGAGTCGCGTCACGATCTCGAGGGTGTCCTCGAGCAGCTCGAACCGTGCCCGCGTCGACGGGAACGGGATGCCCAGCTCGTGGTGTTCCTTGTCGAACCACGCGGCGCCGAGCGACAGCTCGAGCCGCCCATGCGATGCGTGGTCGATGGTGAGCGCCTGAGCGGCGAACACCGACGGGTGCCGGTACGTCACGCCGGTCACGAGCAGGCCGAACCGGATGCGCGTCGTCAGCCCCGCCAGTGCGGCCAGCGTCGTCATGCCTTCGAACGTCTCACCCGGCCCCTCGCCGTACATCGGTTGGAAGTGGTCGAATCCCCAGACGCCGTCGAAACCCAGCTCCTCTGCGAGCTGCGCACGGCGTACCAGTTCGTCCCATGGCATGCGCTGCTGCGCCACATCGAGTCCGAATCGCATGGGCCGAACACTGTCACACCGGGCTCCGCTTACTGAAACATCAGTGCGGTCCGGTCACGACCGTCGGCAGGACGGCTTCGATGGCCGCGACCACCATCGGCCCTCGGCGTTCGACCTCCGCCAGGAGCGTGGCAGCGCCATCGAGGTTCCCAGTCAGGCCGATCGACTCGAGCGTGGCGCAGAGGTCGGCGAACGCAGTGGCTCCCATGTTGGCCGCACTGCCCTTGAGCGAGTGGGCCGCCAAGTGCAGCGCAACCGGGTCCCCTTTTTCGACCGCGGTCCTCGCGGCCGCGATTCGCTTGGGCGTGTCCTCCGCGAACAGCCGGAAGAGCTCGATGACCAAGTCCTCACCCGCTTGGTCCGCGAGCACGAGCAGACGCCCGACCGCGTTCGGCTCGAGTTCGTGGTCTACCTCGATCGGCCGCTGGGCGCCCGCCCAGCGGGAGAGCACGGCGGCGAGGTCGGATGCTCGCAGCGGCTTGGATACGTAGTCGTCCATCCCGGCTGCCAGACAGCGCTCGCGATCGCCTTCCAGCCGATGCAGTAATGGCCACGATGGGCACGTGGCGACCCGCGCCCTCTCGTCGCCGGATCTCGGCCGTCGCCTCATAACCGTCCATCACCGGCATGTGGCAGTCCATCAGCACCACCGAGTAGGGCGACGGCCCGCCTTCGTCGACTGCGGTGGCAGCGACCGCCCGTTAGCCAGGGCCGGTGGAGGATCCGCTCGAGCAGAAGGACGTTGGTTTCCTGATCGTCGACGATGAGGATCCTGGGGTGGTCGCTCTCACCGCTCACGCTGTAAGCACCGCCGTCACAACCTCCGGGGAACTGGCGGACCGATCGTTTCCGTCAGCCCGACTCAGGCCCGCGCGGCTATCCGAACGACCCCTCGTGTCATCGGCGCGTGCCGCACGATCTTGATTCCGTGAGTCGCATCCACTTGCCCGATCCCGGGTCATGGCACCCTTCGGGGGTGGCCCAGGTCGACGTGGCGATAGCCGAGCCGTCGACAGAGGTTGTTTTGGGGGATCGGGAGGACCACGTCGCGATCACGTTCCGTCGCGCCCTGAGCGAGGACGCCCACGAGGACGGATGGGGGCCTCCACTCGCAGCTACCGTCGCCGTCTCGACCCGCTCCTTCGCGGGCAGCTGCGCAGTGTCCGTGAGGGAAGAAGCGTTGCTCGCCTTCCGCCGTCAACTGCTACGCCTGTGCGAGTCCGAAGAGCACGAGGCAGTCCTGACGTCCATCGAGGACCGGCTGTGCGTGCGACTCCGGGTGCACCCCGATGGACGCGTCGTGGTGCGAGGCCATGCGTCCGACGACCTGCGAGAGGGGAACACTCTCGTCTTCGCGGTTCGCGGGCTCGACCGGCGTTGTCTCTTCACGCTGCTCGAAGAGTTGCGCGAGGTCGAGGTCGAGCTCGGAATCCGCGCTGCGACGAGTACCCGAGTCGACGTGCGGTCCCGCTTCGACGGGTCGTGGGTGCCGGGTTTCGAGGTGGCCGAAGTCCGCGAGCTCGAGGCGGGGCGCCTGTTTCGACTGCGGCGCTGCTCGGACGGCCTGCTGCTGCCCACGCACTTCGGGCCTGAGGAAGTAAGGCCGCCCGCCGCCACGGGCGGCCCTTCTCAGGTCGTGCCGTGCAAAACCTGAGGGACGTCCCTCAGATTCTCACCTGACGCCGAGTAGTCAACTGCGCCAGCGCGTCGCGAACCGCGGCGACATCGGCCGGGTCAAGAGCGGCCCCTTGCTCGGAAGTCTCACCCGGGCCTTCGCCCGGCTTGCTCTCACCCGTCACAAGCGTCGGCGCTCCCGGGTTCGGGCTGACCTTGGACCCGGGCCGGCGATGACCAACTCGCTGTTGCCACTGCCGGCGAAGAGGGTCTTGCCAGCGTCGCCGCGTGCGGAAGGCCCCCACCGCCAGCAACACCACGCCGACCAGCACCGCGGCGGCCACCGGCCACGAACTGCGGTGCTTGGCCGGTCGAGGCGCCGACCTCGCCGCGCCTCGGGTGGCCCCAAGAGGGCGAACGCTGGGGACCGAGATGCTCGGCCCTTCACCCGACGCGCCGGGCGACACCCCGGCCGTGGACGACGTCTTGGGGGATCCACCACTTCGGGTTCCGGCGCCGCCCCGGCTCACTGCGTCGACAGAGCCACCCGCACCGCTTCCCGGGCTCGATGGCGGTGGGGTCGTCGTCCCCGGCGTGAGTCCGGCCGGGGGCACGGGCACGGTTGGGACCCCCGGGCCTACAAAAGGGGGGGTGGTGGGGACGGTGGGGGTTGACACCGGCCCGGCCGCGGCCGCCGCCAGGGACGTGCCACCCACCACGAGACCGATCGCGCACACGTGACTCGCCGCGAGCCAAACCCGGCGGCCACGACACGATCTGCGCACCTGCATTTGGATACCTCTCGCCTACTCGACAGTGCGTCGTCACCACTATCGGCAGGGCCTTGAGCGGTCGCGCTTCCCGGGCGATCGCTCAGGACATCACCGACCGCACACTGCAGCTCGCGGCGGGCTCGGTTCTCGTCACCGACCCGCCCGGGCCGCGCCGAGCAGCCCGACAACGATGCCGACGACGGCACCGCCGAGACCGATGGTCCGCGACCGCGCCGGGAGCCGGTCGTGGTTCGCCACACCTCCAACGAGGTCGGCCAGGTCGGCACCCGCGCTGGCGAGGAACCAGCCCGCGGTCTGGGCATCGCCCCGCCCGCCGGACCGCAACAACATCGCACCGACCAAGGCGTCGCGGTAGCCCATCGAGCGCAGCAGCAACGACGCGGTGGGGTTGTCGTCCGGATCGGAGCCCCACAGACGACTGGCTGCCTTTGGAGCGACGAGGAACGAGACGCCGGACGCCAGCCGGATGCCCCCGGCGATCACCGCCAGTCGATCTCGTCGGTTATCCCGCGCCATCCCGGGATGATGGCACGAAGTCGATTGCACGACCGTTTGGCCGAGGCGACTACGTGAAGTCCAGGCCCGCGAAGTCGCCCTTCTTGCGCCACTCGTCGAGGTACCGGAAGTAGGCCGTGGCGCCCTCCGGGTAGCCGAGGAACCACTCACGGCCGACGCCGTCAGGATGGCCCTCGTTGTTGTAGTAGCCGGGGGTGCAGTCGGGGGAACCGATCACGCCCAGGCTGGGCGCCGAGAGCAACAGCTCCATCCAGGCATCCTGCGCCTCCTGGGTCACCTCGACCTCGCGATGGCCGCAGTCGAGGGCGTGCCGCACGATCATGGCGACGGTCTTGCCCGCCTCCGTGAAGTTGTGCGGCACGTTGGAGATCAGGTTGGCTCCCTGCGAGACCTGCACGATGAACGCGTTGGGGAACCCGCGGACGTGCATGCCGTGCTTGGTCCGCATCCCATCGGCCCACAGCTCTGACAGCTTCACTCCGTCGCGCCCGGTCATGTCGTACCCGGCCCGTCGTGTGTACGACGTACCCACCTCGAAGCCCGAGGCGTAGATGATGCAGTCGACCGCGTACTCCACGCCGGCCGCCACCACACCGGTGTCGGTGATGCACTCGACGCCCCTTCCGTCGGTGTCGACGAGGTAGACGCCGGGCTCGTTGAACGCCTGTAAGTACTCGTCGTGGAAGCACGGCCGCTTGCACAGCTGGCGATACCAAGCCTTGAGGTTCTGCGCAGTCTCGGGGTCTTGGACGATCGAGTCGACGCGGGCCCTGATCTCGCTCATCTTCTCGAAGTCGGAGTCCTCGAAGGCCGACATCACGTTCTCGGGCGTGAGCTCCTCGGGCGGAAGCGTCGTGATCTTGTCTCGAATCCGGCGCGCGAGGTCCGTCCA
>VAWU01000001.1:0-20598 GCA_005888325.1 Actinomycetota bacterium | reverse complement strand
TTCTCCAGCCAGCGCTGCTGCCATCCCGGCGTGGCGATCTCGGCGAACCACTGTGGGTCGGTGGGCCGGTTGTCCCGCACGTCGACCGATGACGGAGTGCGCTGGAAGACGTAGAGCTCCCGGCACGCCTTGGCGAGCTGCGGCACGCACTGCACAGAGGTGGCGCCGGTACCGATGATCGCAACGCGCTTGTCGGCCAAGTGCTCCATCGGTGCCCCGGAGGCATCGCCGCCCGTATACCCGTAGTCCCAACGGCTGGTGTGGAACGAATGACCGCGGAACTTCTCGATACCGGGGATGCCCGGGAGCTTCGGCACGTGCAGCGGCCCGAGACCCATGGTCACGAACTGGGCGGTGAACTCGTCGTCGCGGTTCGTGCGGATGATCCAGCGCGACCGCTTGGCGTCCCACTCGAGGTCGTTCACCTCAGTGTGGAACAGCGCGTTGTCGTAGAGGCCGAACTGCTTCCCGATGCGCTGGCTGTGCTCGAGGATCTCGGGCGCGCGTGTGTACTTCTCGGTCGGCATGTGGCCGGTCTCTTCGAGGAGCGGCATGTACACGAAGCTCGCTGTGTCGCACTGTGCGCCCGGGTACCGGTTCCAGTACCACGTGCCCCCGAAGTCGCCGCCCTTCTCGATGATGCGGATGTCGTCGACGCCGGCGTCCTTGAGTCGGGCGCCGGTGACCAGCCCGGCGAAGCCGCCGCCGATGAGCGCCACCGTCACGTGGTCGGTCTTGGGGGCCCGCTCGGCCCGCGGCGTGTACGGATCGTCGAGATAGTGGGCCAGCTGGTCCTTCAGCTGCAGATACTGCGCGTTTCCGTCCGGCCGCAGGCGCTTGGCCCGCTCCTCCGCGTAACGCTGCTTCAGCGCGTCTTTGTCCATCGTGGTCATTGACGACGAGTCAAGACAATTCTTGACCGCCCGGTCAAGGCTACGGGTCGTTGGCGGGAGGTCCGACTGCCCGACCACGCCGAGCTCGACCCGGACACTCGTCAACGAATCGTGAGCAGCACCTTGCCCTGGGCACGACGTTGGTCCAGCTCGAGCAACGCCTGCGCGGCGTCCTCGAGTCGGTAGCGATTTCCCAGCACCGGATCGAGGGTGCCCGACTCGAGCAACGGAAACAGATCGGCCCACTGCTCCTGCAGATAAGAGGGCTCCGCCAAGAAGAACGCCCCCCATCCCACACCGACTACCGCGATGTTGTTCAGCAGCAATCGGTTCACCTTGACCGTCGGAATCTCCCCACCAGTGAAGCCGATCACCAACAGACGACCCTCGCGGGCCAGAGAGCGCAGCGAGTCGGTGAACCGGTCGCCGCCCACCGGGTCGACGACCATGTCAACCCCACGCCCCGCGGTGCGCTCCTTCACTGTGTCGCGAAACCCATCGGCGAGTATCGCCTCGTGGGCACCTGCGGCGCGCGCCACCTCGACCTTCGCGTCGGAGGACACAACCGCGATGACGTGCGCGCCGAGCGCCGCGGCCAGTTGGCAGGCCGCCGTTCCCACTCCCCCGGCCGCGCCATGTACGAGTACCGTCTCGCGCTCGCGCAAACGCCCGCGCCGGGTGAGGGCGAAGTGGACCGTCAGGTAGTTCATGGGAAGCGCGGCCGCCGCTTCGAAGGACATCCCGTCAGGCAGTGCGAACACCATCGCGGGGTCGGCCGCCACCACCTCGGCGAATCCGCCGATTCCGGGGAACGCAGCCACGTGCTGGCCGGCCTGAACGCTCGAGCCCTCGGGAGCAGAGCGGACGATGCCGGCGACCTCGGACCCGGGCACGAACGGCAGCGGCGGCTTCATCTGATACTCGCCCCGACTTTGCAACACCTCAGGAAACGTGACTCCGGCCGCATGCACGTCGATGACGACCTGGCCGTCGCCGGCGGGCTCGGGCACCTCGACCACCTCGACCGCGCCGGGGCCGTCGAGGCGGCTGATGTGGATGGCGCGCACGAGCTTGACCCTACTGCTCGTCGGTGGAGCCCACGCCGCTCGATACGTGTGATTTGTTCCTCGACGGCACCAGACCTCCGAGGTTGGCACGCGCGGCCTAGAAGAGCGGGTTGGGGACCTCGAAGCCGAGCAACACCTCGCCGGCCGTCCGGTGGTTGGAACCGCGGAGATAAAGGTGCTGGTTGAGAATGTTGATGTCGCGCCAAACGCGCTGGAGGATCCCCGGTTCGTAAATCGACGACGCACCGCCGAGGCGGAACAGATCGTTGACGACCGCCTGCGACGTCTCGGCGACCCAGACCGTGTGCTGGTGGAGTTCGGCGCGCTCGGCGAGCGAGATGCCGCTGAGGTCCTCACCCCGCGCGGCGCGGTCGTCGTAGCGGCCGAAGATGGCGAGGCTCGACGTCAGCGCGGCGCGGATCGCAGCCTGGGCCCGACCGACCGCGAACTGGTTGAGTGGATCGGCCGACGCCGGTTCGAAGCTGGGTGGCCCCACTCGGGTAGGTAGCACCGCCAGCACCTCATCGAGCGCTCGCTGCGCGAGCCCAACTGCGAGGCTGCCGAAACCGGGACCAACGCTGCTGATGATCGGAAGCCGGTACTTCGGATCATCGAGTGAGGGCCGGCCGAAGAACGGGAAGCACCTCGACTCAGGCACGGTCACGCCCTCCATCGTGAACGTCATCGAGCCCGTTCCTCGAAGACCCGCGACATGCCAGTCGTCGATGAGCGTCACGTCGTCGGGCCGGACCACAACCATCTGGATGTCGGGCAGCCCGCCGATCCCCGGCTTCGGCGCGCCCGCGTCGTCCAGCACAATGACGTTGGCCAGCACCCATCGCGCGTAGGTGACCCCGCTGGCAAACGGCCAACGACCGGACACCACGAGGCCGCCGTCGGCGGCCGGTGCACCCGAGCCCCCGGGGTTGAAGACACCGGCGATCGGCACGCCGCCCGCCGCGAACACCTCAGCACGGCCTGCGTCGGACAATCGGGCTCCGACGAAGCCGTTGGAGGTGCCGCAGATGAACAGCCCCCACGCCGCGCTCATGTCCTCGTAGGCGAGTGCGCGGAGGATCTCAAATTGTTCCATGATCCCGCCGAGTCCGGCGTCGCCAACGGCCTTCGGGCCGAATGCCCGCCACAGCCCGGCGTCGGCGATGGCATCAATGACCTCTGGCGCAAGACGCCGGCCGTCCTCGCACTTCTGCGCGTGCTCACGGGCCACGGGCCCGACCTTGGCGACCGCGGCCAGCGCGTCCTCGAGTGTCTCGATGCGAGCCCTTGTCTCGGTCATAGTTCGGGCCTTTCGGTAGTCGACTCCCGGCGACAGCATTCTTGCGCGCGGAGCTCTTGGAGCCGCTGGGAATGTCGCGCACTGCCTACCGGTGGACCGACCCGGCCCTGGCAGAAGTCCCGCAAGTGACCGGATATCAGCGCGCGTCTCGTCCGGTGGCGTGGTTGGTGCAGCGCTTCCTTCCGAAGGGCATCGTTGGCAGCGCTCCGCCGGGATGGTCGCGCTCGAGCCGTTCGAGCTCGACGGCGCCGCCTACGGCGGTCTCGTAGGGCCGGTCCTCGATGCGGCGCGGCTCGTCGCGCTGCATTGCAACGATGGAATGTTCGCAGGGCGACGCCTGCTGGCGTCGGACTCCGTGCGCGCGATGGCCGACATCGCGACCAAGGGCAAGCCGTACGACGTCGGGCTCGGGTGGTTCCGTCCGAGGCGCGAATCAGGCCCGGGTGTCCAGCACTTCGGCGGCGGGATGGGGTTCTGGAACGTCCTGCGTCTCGATCCGACAACCGGTCGTGGCGCCGCGGTCATGAGCAACACGAACAGCCGGTGGGAAATCACGAAGTTGGCAGACGACGCAATCTCCGAAACCCTCGGCTCGTCGTCTCGGCGGCGGGGCTGACAACTGCCGCTCTGACTCTATGGCGGGAGCCGCGTCACACGCGGTCGAGAAACGTCGCGACCATCGACGAGATCCAATCGGCGCGTTCCAGCATTCCAACGTGTGTCGTGCCGGGCAGGATCGCCATCTGCGAGGCCGGCAGCTCGGAGACCAGGTCACCGAAGACGCCTCCGCCGAGGCGCCGGAACATCTCCACTGCATGTTCCAGCCGAGTGCCGTCGGAATCGCCGATGAGGATGAGCGCTGCTGCGGCGAGCTCGTCGATCGGCCAGTCGAACGGAGTCAAGTCGAGCTGCTTGAGCTTCTCGACCAGCGCTGGGAACCCCGACGGATCGGGCGCAGTCCGCTCGTACGCGGCGCGCCATGGCGTGCCGTCGAACAGCTCGGGCGTGATGTTCTCGATGCCTCCGAGGACCTCCGGGTACAAGCCATCGCTGCTATAGGACGCTGATGCGATCACCAGCTTGCGAACGCGGTCGGGGTGACGCAGCCCGAGTTGGAGTGCGACGCCACCGCCGAGGCTGTAGCCGTAGACGTCAGTTCGAACGACTCCCACGTGTTCCAAGAGCGCGGCGGTGTCGTCGGCGAACTGTTCGTAGGAGAACGGACGATCGACATCGGCGGTGTGCCCGTGGCCCTGGAACTCGACGGCGATGACCCGGCGGCTCTTGGCCAGAGCCGGGACGAGATCGCCCATCAGTTCGACAGTCATGAACGCGCCGGGCAACACGACCAGCGGTTCGCCCGCCCCGTGGATCTCGTAGTACATCGCCAGCCCATTGACCCGGGCGTAGCCGGCGTCCTTGGTCATTCCGATTCCTTTCGCCTTTGGCCGGTGCCGGGACCTATTACTGGCGCTCGGCGGCTCAGCTGAGATTCACAACAGGTGCCGAATATCGTGGCACCGTGACCCGCAGCTCACCGCTTTCGGTTCGCGTCCTTCCCGGTCCCTTCGGCGCTGCCGAGGTGGAGGGTCTGAACCCAGCCCTTGACGCCCACGACGAGTCGAGGCGCGACGCCCTGCGCCGGCTGCTCTGCACGCGGGGCGACGTGTGTGTGCGGTTGCCTGCGCCCCTCGACGACGAGGAGGCGCGAGCGCTCGCCTCGATGATCGGCGATGTCAAGGAGCCGGTGGGCCGGGCGCGCGACGGCCGGGCGCTGCGCTACGCCGACGACCGACAGGTCATCAACTCGGGATTCGTCCTCACGGACGAGCCTTCCCCCCGCGGGCGTCGGCCGCCGGTCCCCTGGAGGAGCTCGAGGATGTCGCGCACCCGATCGTGCGCGCGCACCCGGTCACCGGAGCGCCCGCGCTCTTCTTCGACCTTGACCGTGCGACCCACATCGAGGGAATGCCCGAAGCCGAGGGTCGCGCGCTGTTGCAGTCGCTACAGGACCACGCCGAGCAGCGGGCACCTCGCTACGCCCACGGGTGGCGCGAGCATGACGTCCTGATCTGGGACAACGCCTCGGTCCAACACAAAGCGAGCGGTGACTTCCCGGTCGGCGAGGCGCGCCGCTTCTGGCGCTACATGATCGAGGGTCCGAGACCCGTTGGCGCGTCGGGCTAGCGGAGAGGCTGGGATGACGCCGATTTCACCGCCGTTAGGCCAGTGAGTCCTTGCGAGTGGCCAAGAAGACCGGGATCTCCCGGTCCGTCTTTTCCTGATAGTCGGCGTACGGCGGATAGGCGGCGACGGCCCGGCGCCACCACGCGGCGCGCTCGTCCCCGTTGAGCTGACGGACTCGAGCCTCGAACGGCTCGGCGCCGTCCTGGATGGTGACCTCATCCGGGGTTGGCCTCGAGGTTGTAATACCAAACAGGGTGCTTTGGAGCTCCGCCCTTCGAGGCCACGAGTGCGTACTCACCGTTGTGGGCAACCCGCATCAGGGCGATCTTTCGGACCTTCCCGCTCTTGTTGCCCCGCATGGTCACGATGATCACGGCAAGGCCCGTGTCCCGCAGGGTGTTCGCCTGCTCGCCACCCGAACGCTCGTAGGCCTCTACCTGCTCCCGCACCCATTGGGCCCGGCTGGGGACGTACTCGCCCTGCAACGTCATCCCTGGCGCGCCTTCCACCGAGGATTGCGCTTGTTGATGATGAACGTGCGCCCGCGGCGGCGGACCACAGTCGATCCAGCCTGACGCTTCAGCGACTTCAGTGAGTTCCTGACTTTCATCGGCCCATCCCTTCCAAGTCACGCGTAGAACGGCTGCCGTCGGCGTGCTATTCCGTTCTCCCGCCGGCAGGGACGCTGCGCCTCTCCACCAGCACCGCTCGGACCAATCAGCCCGGAGCCGATGCCGCGGTCGGGTACTCGGGGTAGGAGTCCTTGAACACGCCGGAGTGCAGGAGCACCACGGCCGTGGCGCGACCCGTCGAGGCGTCGGTGAGCGTGCTGCGTGTCCAGTACGACTCCGTGCGACGGCTCTGACCGAGGCCCACGATCTCGTGGTCGACGTCGTACTCCTGATCGACGAACACCGGCCCGTCGACGATGCGGACCTCGAGGTCGAGGAACAGCCCGAGCGAGGGGGTGCGCACCGGCCAGGACGGGCCCGCCTTGTGGGCGAGCACGCTGATCATCTCCATGGGCACGACGGCTCGCCCCCAGGGAGACGAGGTCGCGCCCTCAGCCGTGTACCAGGGGTGGGGCTCGGTGATCCGGGCCAGCTTGTCTTCGAGCGAGAACGGATATCCCGCACCGTTGCGCTCGGCCCGGGTGATGCGCAATGGGTGCGTTCCCTGTCGGGTCTCGCCGATTGAGAGCCGGTCGATGATGTACAACTCGCCGGGATCGCCCAGGCTGTCCATGCGTCGCTGCAGCTCGGTCTCTTGGTGCTCGGGGCCGATGGACGCCGTGCCGGTGAGGACGGCACTGCCGTCGCGCTTCACGGCGTCGATGCGGCCACTGTCACCGGACAGCACGAGGGAGGCCTGCACCTCCTCGCCTTCGACGACCATCGTGCGGAAGTGCGCGCTGACGCAGCCGCGCTCGAACCACGCCGGTCCCCACGCAGCGACCGCGAGCGGATCGATCTGGCTGAAATGCGTCGGGCCTTCGATCGGCGCGCCGGCGAGGCCGAGCGACTCGGCAGTGGCGTCGTCGTGCACGCTTGCATGGCCGTCGTACTCCTGTTCGGCCAGCATCTGCGCCGGGAGGCGCCACGGTCCCGTCAAGGTGATCTCGGTGTCGAAGCGCACTCGCGATTCCTAGCACCAACACCTGTACCGGGGATACGGGTCCACGACCCCCGCGACACCTCTACCGCCGAGATCACGCTCTCATCGCATCGTCGGACGCGCCTGCGAAAAGGTCCAGCGGTTCCCTTCCAGGTCCTCCGCGAGATAGACGGACGAGCCGGGGTAGGGATGAATGTCCTCCACGATGGTCGCGCCGTTGCGTTTGGCGTTCGCGAAGTGCGCCTCGAGGTCATCGACGTACACCCACGGCACATGCGTTCGCACGTCGCCACTCCGTTCCCCGTCCAGCCTGAACACGTTGAGCACTGCGTTCCCGAGCCTGAACTCGATCCACGGGTGGCCGTGCTCACCCTCGGGGAGCGGGTCGGGCCCGTCGGGGAGATCGTTCATCGACTCGAACCCGAAGACTTTGGCGAGCCATCGAGCGGCGGCAGCCGGCCGGGCGTAGTAGACGCCGAGCGACAGCCGAGCGATGTCGATTTGCTCGTGGCGCGCTCGGTCCCGCGTGGCGCACCAGGCTCCGAACCAGCCCGGAACGACGCGGCTCCAAGCGGTTCCTCCCTTGTCCTGACCTCCCGCAGGGATGCGGTGCTCGACCACCACTCGCGTTCCACCTTCCGTGGGCACGAAGCTCACCTCGGTCTCGTCCCCGGCTCCCAGCACGTGATGCGGGCCCGCTCGAGGACGTCCTGCGCTGCCGGGTCGTCCAGGATCTCCATGATCCGGCCGCCCACGCCCGACTCGCACCGGACCTCGACGACACGTCCGCCGTCGGCCCAGAAGTTGATGGGTCCGCGCACCCACCACAAGTCCATCTCCTCGGTGAACGCCTTGAACGCGGTGGATGGGTCCACACCCACCTCGACTTCGGAGGAGACCGTCTGGGCTGCTGTCATCGCTTCCTCTCCACGTGTCGCTTGAACGAGCGCAGCTGGTCGTCCCAGTGCGCTTGGAGCTGATCGAGCCACGCTCGCAGCGCGACCACCGACTCCGGTCGGAGCCGGAAGATCCGAACCCGGGCGTCTTCGGGTCGACGTTCGTCGTCGACGATTCCGGCCTGCAGGAGGATGCGCAAGTGCTTGCTCATCGCCGGCGCGGACAGACCGGCCACTTCGGCGAGCTCCCCGGCGCGCCGGGGCCCGGTACTCAGTACTTGCACGACACCGAGACGGGTCGGATCCGCCAGTGCCTGGAGCAACGCCGTCAACGCAAGGTCGCGATCCATTGCCATGCGGAGAATAGTTGCCCAATTTGAGCAACTACTGTCAAGCGCCGACGACTCCGGATGAGCGACGATCCGAAACCTCGGGATTCTGCGCCAACACGTCTCGAAGATGATCCAGAATGAGCAGCGCGCGAAAAGGACGCGGCGAAGGGAGGACCCGGGCACGGGGCATGAGCGGCGGAACGGGTTTCGCAGTCGCATCGATGGGGCCGGGTTGACTCGTCATGGCCCTCCTGATCGTCCTTGGCGCGGTGGGCCTGATGCTCCTGGCCGTCTGGGGTTGGCGGTCGCGGGGCGACGCTCGCTCTCTCGCTCGTCACGAGCGGGCCGTGACCGTCCTGCGCGGAATGGCCGACCGAACGCTCCGCGCGCCGGACGTCGGGGAGGGCGGGACCGGCCACGTACGGGTCGTCGACGCCAACCCGGACAATGCCTTTCGCCCCTCGACCTTCTGGGCCGGCCGCCCCGAGCCTCAGGGCGCGAGCGTGGCGCACTCGATCACTCCACTGGCAGCCGCGTCGACAACCGGGTCCGCTACTCCCGCCCGACGATCGCCGGCGCGGCGACGAGCGGCGCTGGTAGCCGCAGTCGGGACCGGGATCGTCGCAGTCATCGTGCTCGCGGCACTCGATCGGGGTACGACCCCCAAGTCGGCCGCGGGCCCGCCCGAGATCCTACGGCGGCCTGCCCCGACCTCGCGTCCCGTCCTGGGGTCACACGCTGCGAGCGCAACGACCGTGCCCGTCCCGGGTACGCAGCCCGTCCCGGGTACGCAGCCCGTCATGGCCAGCCCCCGCATCGCCGACGCCCACGGCGCGGCGTACACGGTCCGGGGGCAGTACGCCGTCACCGTCTCCGCCACCGGCTCCTGCTGGTTGAGAGTCCGTCAAGGCGAGCGCGGGCCGGTGCTCTACGAGGGCACGCTCCAGCACGGCGACACGCGCCGCTTCGAGAGCGGCGCGCCGTTGTGGATCCGGCTCGGCAACGCCGGCGCGGCAGCAGTCGAACTGAACGGTGCCAGGGTCGAGCTGCCGACTGCGAGCTCGACGCCGTTCAACGTCAGCTTCACGTTAGGGTGACCGTGACCGACGGGGACAGGCGAACGCCCATGGACCCCGCCTGCTGCGGCGGATCCCCATGTCCGGTCCTTCTCCAGCCGCGAAGACGCGAACCATCGCGGGTGGTCGACTCCCCCGACTTCGGTGGTTCTTCCCTTATCGCGAGTTGCCGACCCGCTCGAGATGCGCATCTGAACCGGGGAAGAACGTGCTCTCGTGACCGTCGTCCCAGTGGACCCGGTAGTGCTGGTTCTGTCCGCCGCCGATGACTTCGATGATCTGGCCGGAGCGGCGACCTTGCCCGACCTTGGCCCCCTCGACGACGACCCGGTCGCCCACGCGTGCGTCCATGGCCTGATACTACGACGGCGGCTCGCACGGGCCGACCGCGTTCCTTCGGCCGGCCCGGACTTCATGTTGCGCGGCTATGGCGCCGATCAGCGCCAGTCGCCGCGCACGAACAGGTGCCAGCCGAGCCACAGCCAACCCCCGAGCACGACCCAACGGCCCACACGCGACCTCGTGACCAAGGCGACCGCCTCGCCGAGCGTAGGCGTTCGCCACCACGCCCGGCTCACCACCTCGTAGCCCACGATGGCGGCACCGATGAGGCAGTAGCCCGCGACGGTGACAGATGACGTCATCGCCGTGACAGGACCACGCCGACACCGAGCCAAACGACGAAGCCCAGGGCCCGGCCGGGATGATCCGCCAGAGCGCGGTTGGCCATGGAGCTCAGGGTCGGGTGATGGGCACGCGGGTGTTGAAGGAACGAGGCGAGCTCCCACACCGCAAGTGTTCCCGCCAGTACGCCCCAGACGCTCGCTCCCACGCCGCGGCGTGGCGTCGGGGGAGGCAGACGCCGCCGCGTCCCCACGCCGACGACGACCAGCCCGGCGCAAAGGGTGGCGAGGAGTGCGCCCGAGCTGAACGGTCGGAACCCCGTCGCCAACCAGGCGTAGGAAAGGACGCCGACGCCACGAGCGGCACGCCGTCCGAGGCCCAGGTGCTCGCCATCCATGTCGCCAGTCTCGCGACGGACAATTGGCTCCGAAAGGCGCCGACCTGATGCGATGCCGCTCGGCGCACCCGACGGAGTCCAGACATGAAGCGAGGGCTCGGAGGCGACCGAGCCCTCGGCACTGGACGATCAGCTCACCGTCGTCAGGGTTCGTGCACCGCGCCTCCCAAAGTCAGTGCTGCTATTCGAGTCCCGTGTCGTCGCCGGGTCAAGCGCGCGCTGAACGTCGAATGCGTTCGATCACCGCGAACCTCGTACTCCGCACCGGGGGTAGCCTCCAACGTGGTGGAGTGCTCGTGTTGTGGTCACGATCGGGAGCGGCTGGCGACCCTGCCCTCGCGTGATGACGTGCGCCTTTGCCGGGATTGTGTCGGGTGGCTGGCCGGCCAGGGCGGCGTGGACTCGACACCGACGCTGCCCGTGATCGACCTGGCGGAAGCTGTCGCGTTCTACGAACGCGCAGGCTTCGGCGTACGGATCTACAAGGACGAGAACGGCAGCCCTGGCGGCTTCGCGTTCGTGGACTTCGACGGGCAGAGCGTGTTCGACCTCGATGTGATGGCGATCGACCCGAAGCGAAATGGCGCGGGCTGCTATCTGATCGTGAGCGACGCCGAGAACTGGCACTCGCGCATGTCCGCGACGGGGTTGCCGGTTACACCGATCGCTGATCAGCCGTGGGGAATGCGAGAGTTCACGCTGACTGATCCGTTCGGCAACAACATCCGGATCGGTCGGAGCGTCGACTAGACCTGCGGCCGTTCTCGAGGGCGGGGCGGCGCACGATCAGAGGCCCCAAGCGTGCAGGTGGTTGTCGTACGAACCGGCGAACAGCCGGCCGTTCACCACGATCGGTGCCGCGAAGATCTGGCCGCCGACCTCCGCGCCGCTCGACCACAGCAGCGTCCCCGTCGTCGCGTCGAACGCGTGGATCCTCCCACGGTTGCCATCGGCGTAGTAGACGACTCCGTTCGCGATCGTGGGCGTCGACGAGATGCCGCCGTTGGTGCCTGCCGTGGTCTGCCATTGGAGCTGCAAGTTGCAGCCCGCGCCCAATCGGAACGCGAGCATCCCGAAGGTGTACGGGCTGCCCGTCGTCTGCCCCTGGTTGGGGACGTAGACGAGCTGGGTGACAGGGGAGTACGCGGGGACCCCGATGAACAGGCCGTCAGATCGGATCGCGATCCGCTGGCGGAACCCGGTCGCGATCGCGTCGCGGTCGTACAGGTACAGGTAGCCGTTCTTCTGCTCGGTGACGAACTGCGGCGGACAGCCGGGCTTTTGGAAGAGCACGGGCGTCGAGCCGAAGTCGTCGTCCGCAATCAAGGTGCCGGGGGCGTGCGTGGCCTTCACTTGGAGCTGGCTCGAGAGGCGAACCACATGGTCGGCGTAGAACGAGTTCTCGGGATCGGCGAACGCGTTGCCCGTCGCCACGTACACGTCGCCGTCGACAGGGTCGATCGATGCGCCGCCCCAGCCCCAGATGCCGCCTCCGTCGGGGCCAGTCTGGCTGCCAGTGACGTAGAACTTGGTCTTGACGCGGGTGGTCGTGTCGATCGAGGTGATGCGCCCGTGGTACGGCCTTCGGTCGCAGTGGCTGGCGAGCTCGACGTAGAGCCTGCCACCGAAGAGCGTCGGTGCCGAGAACGCGACCTCGTGGAGGGGGTCGTCCGTGATCTTCACCGGCCACCCCGCGATCGTGGCTCCGGTGACGGGATTGAGCGCGTACATGAAGCCGTCGCCACCCATGACGTAGACCCGGTTCGTGGCGCGGTCGAACACCGCCGACGCGCTCACGCCGTACTTGTTGTTCGTCGTGGGACAATCCATCTGGATCACGCCCAGACCGCGGTACCACAGGATCTGACCGTTGGTCTTGAGCGCGAAGAACACGCCGTTCTCCGTGCCGACGTACACGATGTCGGTGGGCGTGCCCCCGACGTTGAGGCGGCTGGCCACGATCGGCGCGGCGTTGATATCGGCGCCGAGGTCGACCGACCAGAGGTGTCGGAGTTGTGCGACGTTGGCGGTGCCGATCGTGTCCTCGGCCGGGTTGAAGCCCTGTCGTTCAACCCCGTAGCCCCACGTCGCCCAGTCGACCCGGCAACCGCTGAGGAAGAGCGCGAGCCCAACGCACAGCAGGGCCAGCGAACGGTGGATTCGACAGCGACTCATGGACACCTCCCCCCGGGGAGACTCCTGTGGAGCCACCTTAGCCGTGCTCGTCCCGGCGTGGCCCCCTCCCCTTGCCGCACCGCGAGCTGAGTCATCGCTCTGCCGTCAGCGCGGTCCTCTGTCGCCACCGTTACAGATGCACCGCCGGCGTCGCGACAGACGCCCGCGTGATGCGCGACCACGATGGCGGTAGATCGATTCACCAATCATCCAGAAGGAGGTGACACAACATGCGCACTCTCGCTCGTAAGGCCGTGCAGTCCCTCGCGCTTGCCGCGCCCGTCGCGTTTCTCATCGTCGAGACCGCCGGATGGCGCATTCCCTGATTCCAGCATGGTGCCCCGCCGGGCGAGCCCTCTCGTCCGGCGGGGTCGATTGCCCCGCCCCTGTCGCCGTGGAAGGCTCGAGGGTCGCGCACTCAGCTCAGGTTCGAGGGACGGGCAAGACCATGGCGGTGGACTGGGCGGTGTTCGAGGGGCTTCAACCTGAGGTCGTGCGCGAGGTGCTCGCTGTCGCAGGACGGCGACGGTTCAAGCGCGGCGACATCGTGTTCCATGAGGGTGACCCCGGTGACACCCTGCACCTTCTGGCCAAGGGACGCGTCACCGTGCGAGTCACGACACCGTTGGGCGATTCGGCCACGTTGTCGGTCCTCGGCCCGGGTGCGATCTTCGGAGAACTCGCGCTTCTGTCCGGCGCCGACCGCAGAGCAGCCACCGTGACTTGTCTCGAGGCGGTCGAGACGGTGGCGCTGCACCGCGATGCCTTCACCGAGCTGCGGAAGCGCCAGCCACAGGTCGACCAGGTGCTCGTCCAGATCCTCGCGACACAACTCCCGGTGCTGTCGGCACGACTGCTCGAAGCGCTGTTCGTCCCGGCGGACAAACGCGTCTTGCGACAACTCGTGAGCGTCGCCCGCCTCTACGGCCCACTGGGCCACGCCGTCACGATCCCGCTCACTCAGGAGGATCTGGCGGGGCTGGCAGGTACGACACGGCCCACGGTCAACAAGGTGCTGCGCACCGCCGAGGAAGCGGGGGCGCTGTCCCTCGGACGAGGTCGGATCGAGCTGCGCGACCTCGCCCTCATCGAACGCCGCGCCCGGTAGTGGATGGGGGATCTCGCTGCGGCGCCGGACCAAGGAAAGGCTGAAATCAGCCCGAGTTGCGCGGCGCGGACGACTTGGCGCCGTAATGGTCCAACGTCGGGACGGCGGTAGCCTTCCCGAGGGGAGAGTTCGCCCAGAGACAGACGATACGGACATGAACGGACACGAACGGACTGTCGCCCGATGACGAAGTTGCGCCTGGCGGCGCTCATCGTCGTCGTCATCGCGGCAACGGGAGCCGGGATCGGTGCGCGCTCGCTGGCGGGAGCCGGCGATGGCATACCACCTGCGCGGCGAAACTCGACTCCGCCGACGCCCGCTCCCCAGCTCGTGGTGGACGGCGCGCTGGCCGGGCAGGTTCCGTGGGATCAACCCCTCCGTCTGCGCGTCCTGCACGCGACGGTGGGTGCCGTGTCGGTCCAAGACGAGACCGGCACCTCGATCACCGGGACGGTCGGACCGGACGGCGTCTGGCAGACCACGAGCACCTTGGTGCCCCTGACTCGCTACGCCATCGACGTCGAGGCGGTCGGCCAGCGTCATCACGTCTCGCATCAGAGTGTGAGCGTCCAGACCACGGATGCCGTTCGCCATCTCGGGGCCACCATCTCGCCCGGCGACGGCGCCACCGTCGGGATCGGCATGCCGGTCGTCGTCACGCTTGACGGTGATGTCGCCGCGCCCAAGCGCGCCGCGGTCGAATCGCGATTGACAGTTCTCACGAACCCGCCGGTGTCGGGGGCGTGGCATTGGATGAGCCCCCGCGAGCTGCATTGGCGCCCACCCACCTACTGGCAGGCTCACACCGACGTCAACGTGGATGCGAACTTCGATCGCCTCGATCTCGGAGACGGGGTCTGGGGCGCCGGGCATCGTTCGTCTCATTTCGTGGTCGGCGACGCCCACGTCAGCATCGCCGACGTCCAGACCCACACGTTCACGGTGACGAGCAACGGCCGCGTGCAGCGGGTCATCCCCATGAGTGCCGGACGAGACGCCTACCCGACCAAGAACGGTGTCCACATCGCGCTCGAGAAGTCACAGGTCGTGACGATGGACTCCCAGACCGTCGGTATCCCTCGCAACTCACCCGACGGTTACTACGAAAAGGTGTACTGGGACGTGCGCATCTCCAACGGCGGGGCGTTCGTGCACGCCGCACCCTGGTCGGTCGGTGAACAGGGCAACCGCAACGTCTCTCACGGCTGCGTCAACATCAGCACATCGGACGCCCAGTGGTTCTTCTCGTTCACCCAACGCGGTGACGTCGTCAACGTCGTCCACTCCCCCGTGCCACCCGTGCTGTCCGACGCCGGGACGGCCGACTGGAACGTCACGTGGGCGACATGGCTTCAGCGGTAGTTGCCGGTGTGGCCGAGGCTGATGCTGCCCGGCTGCGGGAACACACACGGCTTCGGCGGCGGCCGCAAAGGTCACCATCAAGCCGTCGCCGGTGCCTTTCACCTCGGTTCCGCCGTGAGACGTGATGGCTTCGCGCAAGATGCGGTCGTGGGCCCGACGCAAGTCGTCCGCGCGCTCGTCGCCGAGAGCTTGCCGAACCTGCGTCGAGGCCACGAGATCCGTGAACAAGACGGTGGCGGTGCCCGCTCGGGTAGCGCCGGCCTCGCTCATCGAGATCAATCGTAGGTGGGGAAGGGCGACAGCGTTGCGGCGGTCGGCGCCCTACGGTTGAGCGTGGCCCACGTTGGTCGAGGCAGGGCAAACCTGTTGGGGGACGTCGGCCAACGCGGGGAGAGTGACGGGGCGGGCCCGTGCGGAGAAGTCGAGGGCCTCGGCGAGGTTCATCGCGTTGCGATCGCGCGCCGTCATCGGGGGGAGGCCCCAACGCCACTCGATCATGCGCAGGATCGAGCAGTGTTCCAACGGACCGGCGTGCTCGACGCGCGCGGGGGCGAAGGGTCCCCCGATGACGCACGGCACACGAAAACCGAGTCGCTTGAAGTCGGGCCCGGGTCCGGGCAAGACGGTGTTGTCGAGCGTGGTGGGCGGGACGACGTGGTCGAAGAAGCCGCCATGCTCGTCGAAGTTCAGCACGAACACGAGCCGGTTCCACTGAGGACTCTGCGCGAGGGCTTCGTAGACGTCTCGGATCCATGCCTCGCCGAGGCGGATGTCACCGTAGGGATGGTCGTCGGTCGCAGTGCCGAGAAACTCCGCAACCGAGTCGAGGTCGGGGTCGACGAACGCGACGTGCGGAAGGGTTCCCGCCCGCGCCGCGTCGAAGAAGTCGGCGTGTGTGCGCGTGATGGCGTCGTACTTCTTGGACGCGAATGAGTAGCTCTGCGGTTCCTTCCCCGCGTAGTAGGCACCCGAGATACCTGCGTCACGAAGGCGGTCGAAGATCGCCAGCTGGACGTTGCTCGGGCGTGGCCCCTCGGCGCTGATGATGCCGTCAAACTCGAGGTAGTCCGTCGTCGCACTCCACATGTACATGCGATTGGGCCCGGTGGGGCCGAGCACGGAACAGTGGTAGCGGTCGCAGACGGTGTGGCCGCGGGCGAGCGCCGCCGTCACGGGGAGGTCGGCAGCGGTGTAATAGCCGATCGGGTAGGTGTCGCCGATGGCCTGGGTACGCAACCACCCATCGCACTTGCCGCCGTTGAGCTGTGCGGCCACCGACCGCCAATCGTGCCTCGGATCGTGGAACGCACATCCCTGGAAGTCGGGCCCCAGCGCGTGGGTCGCTCGTGGCGTGCCGTCGCGATCGGGGTACCGCAGTCCGTCCTGCTTGCCATCCGCGTCAGGCAGCCATCCGAGCAGATGATCGAAGCTGCGGTTCTCCATCATCAACACCACGACGGTGTCGAAGGGCGCATCCGCCGGCCGCGGAAGCGCACCTTTCGGTTGGTGCGTCGACGGTCGGCGAGGGTGGGCCCTCGGCGTCTTCGACGACGAGCACGCCGCCAACGTCCCCATGGCGCCGAGCATGCCCAGGAACTCCCGACGCCCGATCTCACCCATACGAACAGCGGGGGACACCGGTCGAGAGGCTGTAGCCGCGCCCCGGGTCAGCCGCTGTGCACGTGGTCGCAGGCCACCGTTTCACCGGGGAGAATCTGGCCGCCGCCGATGCCTTCCAGCGCGGCGAACTGTCCGCACGGGTGGGCCTTGTCGATCCACACGTGGATCATCGGTGTCAGCGGGCCCTTCTGGAGATTGCCGGCACAGCTGCCGTCGGCTTTCGTCAGTCCGGCCACCCGACCTTGAGCGGTGAAGCACAGGTTGTTGTGGATGTGCCACTGGGTGAGCGGCCCGCCGATGTCGGGAACGGAGGACAAGGTGGTCCCTGGAGTCGCCATGTACATGGCGGCGACGAGCCTCTTGGGTGACACCCTCGTGTCGAACACCAGCGACTCAGGCTTGTCGGGATCGAGGATGGTGTTATCCGCCATGAAGTCCAGGTTGATGTAGTGCTCGACACCGGTGACACCGTCACCGATCGAGAAGAAGCCGTGAGCGGTGTCGTAAGCGGGGTCCGACCATTGCGGAAGACGCATGACGGTCGCAGCCAGCAGGTTCTCTGCCCGCGCCTGCTGCTCGGGCGACACGCCGGGCACGCCGCTGAGGTCGATGGGCAGCGCGGGGTCGAACGGGTGAGGAGCCACCGCGGCCGGCGGCTGCGCACCGGCGGCGCCGGTCCCGTGGGTGTGGGTGTGACCGGCCGCGGCCGCCGCGCCGTCCGTCGCGCCATGGGAGTGACCCGCCGCGCCGTGACTGTGACCGGAGGCGAAGGCGGGGGTGAGCGACAGAGTGGCGAGCGCGGCCACGAGCACGCCCACGCCGGCCACGCCGGGCAGGGCGGTCGCGGAGCGCACCGGGCGGTCGAGGAATCGGGGCCGCAACAACGCCAGCGAGCCCAGGACGATGCCGATCTCGAGGATGGTGCAGAGCACGTCGGCGAACGCGACCGGCTCGGCGATGCCGGAGTCGGGGCCGAACGGGATGCCGATCGTGCGCGAGACGAGCCAGATCTCGGCGACGACGAGGTTGCCGATGATGCCCGCGAGCAGAAGCCGGCGGGACGGCCTCACGACGATGGCCACCGCCCACGCCAGCTGGAGCCACGCGGTGGCGGCGAAGAAGCTGCCGTGGTACCAGGTCAGGTTGAAGTGGTCGCTCATCACGGCGAAGTGGATGCCGGCCGCACCGAGCGACAGCATCGCCAGGCCCCAACGGAGGTACTGCCGCATCGCGGAGCTCCCGGAGACAGAGACCCGGGGCGGTGCCGGCCGGGACGTCGGGGGAGTCGGAGGCTCGCCCTCCAGGGTGAGGTCGTCCAGGGTGATCAACGTGACCTCCGCTCAAGAGTGAAGTGGCTCGACAACGGGATCCTAGTGGCGCGCGAACTCGCGGGCCGTGCCCCGGGTCACACCATCGCAGTCGCGCATGAACGCATCGTGGGAGAACCCTAAGAACGGCCTAAGAGGGCGTCCTGCACTCGAAACGTCATGTGGACACCGCTGCTTGCATGGCTCGCCCCATCAGCGGGCGGCGCAGTTGGGCACGCTGCCAGCCCATCGCAGCTGGCTCGGAAGCGAGGCGCGAAAAGCTGAGACGAGATCAGGGCGCCGGATGACGGTCCACTTGACCTCCGCCTTGACCTCGGTTTCGTACTTGTCCCACTCGAACCAGTTGATCATCTCGAGTCGAGGGAAGCGGGTCGTGATCGACGGGTCGAACACCTGCTTCGACCACGCCTCTTTGATGGCGACCTCGTCGCCGGGCACGCCCGGAGAGTAGAACGCGGCGGTCTCGGTGATGGCCAACGGTTTGTGGTGGAAGTTCGCGTAGGTGCTGTAGAAGTCCGGCACGGCAGTCTCCTCGCCGATGGTGCCGCGGTACTCGCCGGTCAACATGAGGGCGAACTTGCCGGGCTCCGGGAGCGTGTTTGCGCCCCACGGGTAGCTGCTCCCCCAGTGGTACAGCGACATGCCGACCCAGTCGACCGCATCGTCGCCGGGGTAGTAGGGGCCATATGGGTCGTCGGCCATGGTGATCACGCCATCGTGGTTTGTGTCCAGCGCCTTGAAGTCGGGTGTGCCCGGCACGGCCGCGTCGTGGCCGCCGGTGAACGGATACCCACCGCCGTAGTTGGGCGCCCACACCATCGCGGTGGCAGGAGCGGAGCCGTGGACTGCAGCCGCGACCTTGCGGAAGGTGGCGACGTAGGCCGACGCTTGCTGGCTCCACGGATACCAGGAGCCGTTCATCTCGTGGGCGAACCGCAGGAAGATCGGGACGCCCTCTCGGTTGTAACCCGCCAGGCGCCTGGCGAGCTCGGCGACAGCCGTGTCGGTGACCGTGCTGAGCCCGCCGTTGGGTTCGAGGGTGAGCATCAGCGCCGCATGCTGCCCGATCAGTCCGCCGACAGTGGCATCGATGAAACCGGCCGCGCTTCCTTCCAGCGGGAACGGTGCGAACGCGACGTAGAGCGCTGGGCTCCCGCCGAGCCGATCGGCGAGACTGGTCGGGCTGTCGTGGTCCCAGTCGAGGTTGACCCCGAAGTAGACGCCGCGGTCCCGCGGTTCGAGGAGGGCGCCGGTTGACGACCCGCGACACGAGCTACCTGTTGACACGGAGTCCCGCGCCGCGGCCGGTCGTGGCGCGCGCGGGCTCGGAGTCCGTCCTCCCGTACTACAGCCGGCAACGACTGCAAGGGCGCACACCGCCGCAACAACGCGCTGTCTCACAGCATGTCGATCGACGCAGTCGGGTCGAACCTGAAGAGGCCTGCGTCGAGGTGTTCGCCGTCATGCGTGACGCACAGGCGACGGACCCTGCGGCCACGGCCTGCACGACGTCATCGCCGAACGTGAAGTCGCAGCTATGCCGAAGCGCGGGGAGAGCGACATGACGGACATCCGTCGGACACGCCTCGTCATCGTGGGTCAGGGGCGTGACACCACACCCAGCGCCGGCGCAACGCGCGCCGCCCGTGCAGATGAGTACCCGCCGGTACCCATTACCGAGCGGAGCCGGATCCAGGCAGCATGCGGGCATGGACCGCAATCGACTGCTCGGTGTTCGGGCATGTGTGGAGAAAGCACCCGAGACCTCTCGAAGGATTTGGTTGCGCCGGCTTGTCGTGTCTTGTCGTTGGGGTCTGCTAGCATCGAACACACGTTCGCTTCCCCGTGAGCAGTCGGTTTGGGCGTGGAGTCCGTCAATGCGTCCACAGGACATGGAAGCTACGCGAGTTCGTTTCTGCCCTCGAGCCGGAGACGCTGACGGCCGACGCGGCTGTCGCACTCGTCGACACGTTCGTCACCCTCGAGAAGCTCGTGGCCGCGGGCAAGGCGCTGGCCGCCCGGCGGGTCGCCGAGTCCGACCACTGGCGAGGTGCGGGTGAGCGATCCGCCGCCCACTGGCTGGCGCGACGGGCGGGGTCCTCGGTGGGCGCAGCGATGGCGACGCTCGAGACTGCGGCCCGTCTGCCCGAGCTGCCCGCGGTGGACCGCGCGGTGCGCGCCGGTGAGCTGTCCGCGGCGCAGGCGAACGAGATCGCGTCGGCTGCCGGCGCCGACCCAGGCGCCCAGGCGGAGCTGGTGCGGGTCGCGCGTCGCGATGGGATCACGGGCCTGCGCGACAAGTGCCGGCAGGTGAGGGCGGCGGCCGCGCCCGACGAGATGGCGCGTCACCGCGCCATCCATGCCTCGCGGTCGCTCCGACATTGGAGCGATCCCGATGGTGCCGGGCGCCTCGAAGGGCGCTTCACCCCCGAGGTGCTGGCCGAGCTGCTGGTGGCGCTCGAGCCCTTCGAGGCCGAGGCGTTCCGGGTCGCGCGCGAGGAGGGCCGACGGGAGGGCTTCGACGCCTACCGGGCCGATGCCCTGCCGGCGCTGGCCCGGGCCGGACATCACGATCAGACCTGTATGAGCTCGCGGGCGCGGCGTTCAATCCCGGCTGCCCCG